>JBCNOX010000560.1:0-3758 GCA_039593645.1 Pseudoduganella sp. | reverse complement strand
TCCGACCTGGTGGCACTGGCCTGGACGCAGCGTGCCAACGCCGCGCAATACAGCCAGGTGCATGCCTGGCTGATGCAGGTGCGTCAGCCTGTTGAGCACGGCTCTCACAACACCCGCGCATGGTTGCAACTCGCCACCAGTGGCGCTGTGTTCTCCAGCGAACATAACCCCTTCGAACAAGCGCGCGTACTGTGGGGCAAAGGCTTACTTAAAGACGAGCAATAACGCAACTGTGTTCGGTCGCGCACAGAAATTAGTTCCCAGGAGGCGTGTAATCGCCATGCAAACCATCCTAAAGGGGACTAACCATGAAGAAAATTCTGTGTATGTCGCTGGCTGCCCTGTTCAGTACTTCGTTCGCTGTTGCACAGGCGGCCGATAACGACGCCTATAAAGCCGCAAAGGACAAAGCTGAGTCCGACTACAAAGTTGCTAAGGACAATTGCAAGAGCCTGAAGGGCAATGCCGAAGACATCTGCAAGGACGAGGCCAAAGTAGCCGAAGCTCGCGCTATCCTCGATGCGACCAGGCAGTACCAGAACAATGCCAAGGACATCGAAAAAGCCCAGCGCAAACTGGCCGATGCCGAGTATGACCTGGCCAAGGAACGTTGCGACGACATGAGCGGTTCGGCAAAATCGGCCTGCAAGTCGGATGCCAAATCCGCCCATAAAACCGCACTGGCCAATGCAGGCACCACCAGCACCACTGCTGCAGTAGCCCAGAACACGCGTGAAGCCGGCACCAACCTGGCCAATACCACGCGCGACGCAGCTGCCGACACCCGTGCAGCGGCACGCGACGCAACTGCCGACACCCGCGCAGCGGCACGCGAGGCCACCGCCGACACTCGCTCCGCGATGTCCGACACCATGATCACCACCAAGGTGAAGGCCGAATACGCAGCCGATCCATTGGTGAAAGCCATGGACGTTCACGTGGAAACCCAGAAGGGCGTCGTGATGCTGAGCGGTTTCGTGCCATCGAAAGCAGAAGCTGACAAAGCGATCGAACTGGCCCGCAAGATCGAGGGCGTGCAGGAAGTGAAATCTTCCCTGCAAATCAAGAAATAAGCTGGCCCTGCGCCTGTGAAGAGCCGGCCCCGTGCCGGCTTTTCTTTTGCTTGCATTCATGACGATCATCATTTAAAATGGTCTGCATGATAGCCCAAACGCTCTCCCAGCGGTTGCAACGCCGCGGCATCCACTACGCGTGGGTCATCGTTGCCTTGACCTTCCTGACCGGACTGACGTCGTCGGCCGCACTCGGCTTGCCGGGCGCGCTGTTGCAGCCGCTGAGTAAGGAGTTCGGCTGGGGTGTTGACCAGATTTCGTCCGCGCTGGCGGTGCGCTTTGCCCTGTTCGGCCTGATGGGGCCCTTCTCGGCGATCCTGATGGAGCGCTTTGGACTGCGCAAGGTGATGGTGACTGCGCTTGGCCTGGTCACGCTGGGATCGCTGCTGGCGCTGGTGATGACGCAGTTCTGGCACCTGGTCCTCCTGTGGGGCGTGATGCTGGGCGTGGGATCGGGCATGACGGCGCTGGTATTGAGCGCAGTGGTGTCCAACCGCTGGTTTGAAACCCGCCGTGGCCTGGTGGTCGGCCTGTTGACGGCCAGTTCGGCGACCGGGCAGTTGATCTTCCTGCCGGTGGGCGCGTGGCTGGTCGAGCAATTCGGCTGGCGCATGGCCGTGCTGCCGGTGCTGGTGGCTTGCGGCCTGGTCGCGCTGGCAGTGTTCCTGATGATGCGCAACCGTCCGTCGGACGTGGGCCTGGCGCCGTTCGGCGCAACGCAACCCACCGCGGCGGCGGCGCCGATGACGATCGGATTCGCGACGCCGTTTCGCATCTTGCGCGAAGCGTCCGGCAGCCTGGTGTTCTGGCTGCTGGCCGGCAGCTTCTTCATCTGCGGCCTGAGCACGAATGGCCTGATCCAGACCCACTTCATTTCCCTGTGCGGCGATGCCGGCCTGGGACCGGTGCCTGCGGCGTCGGTGCTGGCGATGATGGGTGCCTTCGACCTGGTTGGCACTATCCTGTCCGGCTGGCTGTCGGACCGCTACGACAACCGCAAGCTGCTGTTCTGGTATTACAGCCTGCGCGGCCTGTCGCTGCTGTGGCTTCCGTACTCGGAGTTCACGCTGTACGGGCTGTCGGTGTTCGCCATGTTCTACGGCCTGGACTGGATTGCCACCGTGCCGCCGACCGTGCGCCTGGTAGCGACTACCTTCGGCAAGGAAAAGGCGGGCATGGTGTTCGGCTGGATTTTCGCGGCCCACCAACTGGGCGCCGCTGTCGCCGCATACGGGGCAGGGCAGGTGCGTACCTTGCTGCTTACGTATAATCCGGCGCTGTTCACTGCCGGTGCGGCGTGCCTGGTGGCTGGCTTGATGGTGCTGGCGATCCGGCTGCGGCCGGCCGCCGCAGCGGTTCCGGCCGCAGCCAGCGCTGCTTGAAGGATCGGGATCAGGCCTGGGCCAGGATCGCCAGGCTGACGCCCATCCCGGCAAACCAGACCACCGTGCGCAGCGTGGCCAGGTTGCTGATGTAGATGATGCTGTAGATAACGCGAATCAGGACGAAGGACATCGCAAGGATGTCGATGCGGTCCTGGTTGGCGTGCGCCTGCTGCGCGAGGATGACGGCGGCAATGAACAGCGGCAGTGCTTCAAAGCCGTTCAGGTGTGCTGCGTTGGCGCGCTTCATCCAGCCAGCCTGGCGGCTGGCCCAATCGCGCGGGTCGGCGTTGTCGTAGCGGTCCTTGCTCTTGACCGATGCGACCTTGGAGGTCATCGCGACCATCATTGGCAGCATGCAGGCCGCGGCGATACACCAGTTTGCAACCGTCATCTTTTACTACTCCTTCTTTATTTGAGGTACTTGGCGAGCCAGCCATGCACCTCGTTGTAGAAGTAGCGGCTGTTCTCACCTTTCAGGATCCAGTGGTTTTCGTCCGGGAATACTACCAGCTTGCTAGGAGTATTCAAACGCTGTTGTGCCGCGAAGTTCATCAGCGCGTTGTTGACCGGTACACGGTAATCCAGTTCGCCCACAGTGATCAGGATCGGCGTTTTGAAGCCTGTGCCTTTTTCGTGGTTCCCGCCTTGCATGATCGGGCTTTGCTCGCGCCACACCGGCAGGTTGCTCCATACCGGGCCGCCGCCATTGACTTCGCGGCCGTAGATGCTGTCGCTGGTACCCCATTGCATCACCAGGTCCATCTCGCCGGCATGCGACACGATGGCCTTGTAGCGGGTGGTGGTGGCCTGCAGCCAGTTGGCCAGGTGGCCGCCGTAGCTGGCGCCGCCGGCTGCCAGCCTGGTGGCGTCGATGAATGGGTATTTTTTGATCGCTTCGTCGACCGCCCAGTTGATCTCGTCGCCCGGGTCTTTCAGCGGGTCGTGCTGGATTGAGCGCGCGAATTCCTCGCCGTAGCCCGTGGAGCCTTTGTAGTCGGTCAGCAGTACCACATAGCCAGGCTTGGCCAACAGGTGGGAGTTCCAGCGCAGGATGAACTGGTCGCGCCACATATTCGTCGCGCCGCCGTGGATTACCGCGAGCAGCGGGTATCGGCGTCGGGTTGCGCTCCATCACGAACAGGCGCACCTTCTTGTCGTCCAGCCATTTGTCGAAGAAGCGCGGTGGGAAGGATTCGTAGGCGCGGGCGCTGTACTTGCGGTCCTTGCGTTCCTTTGCAACCTTCTTCACACCTTCTTCGTCGGTCGTGCCGGGGAAGATTTCGCTGACGAACAGGATCTG
>JBCNOX010000056.1:0-15955 GCA_039593645.1 Pseudoduganella sp. | reverse complement strand
TGAAGAGATAGGAGGCGCCCCAGATCGCCGCCACCGACAGCATGCTGGCTGCATCCGCGCGCCTCATGGCAATACTCCCGCCAGCGCAGAAATGTCCACTTCTGTTCCTGGCTCCAAGGTGGACATTTCACGGCCATAGGCCCGCTGTGTGGCCGGCCGCTGGCTGATGGCGTGGAACCAGCGTGCCAGGTTGGGATGCGCGGCAAGGTGGGCACCACGTGCGCTGACCCATGGGAAGCAGGCAATGTCGGCCACCGAATACTGCCCGCCGCACAAGTAGGCTTGCCCTGCCAGCTGCTTGTCGAGGATATCGAACAGCCCAGCCGTCTCATTGCCGCGGCACTCGAAAGCCTTTTGCCAGAACAGCCACTGCCGGGCTTCGGCGCGCGCACGCATTCCTGCTGGCAGGCCGAAGCCCGCTTTTTCCCCCAGGTAGAGCAGCATGGCGCCGGACTCCTGCAACGGCAGCGGTTCGCCGGCATCCATCGGCCAATGGTCGACCATTGCAAGTGACTTTGCCTTCGGAATGCGGCGGAACGGCAGTCCGGTCTCTTCCAGGAACATCAGCAATTGCTGCCCTTGGGGTGTCGCGACGTAGTAGAAGTCCAGCATGGCAATCCCTTTCGAATGTGTCAGGGATAGTTTGCGCCGCCATCTGGCTCCAACAAAGATCCAGGAATAGAGGTTTTTATAGGGCCAGCTGTGCGCGCAGCTTATCGACTTGGCGCGCTACCAGGCAGATGGGAGCATAGCCGTTCAAACAAGCCCGGTTCGGCCATGCGTTGCCGCCACCAGCGCAAGGCCGCGCCGGACTCGCCGCTGCGCCAGGCCAGATAGAAGGTTTCGTCAGGTTTCGGCTCTTCCACTTCCTTTTCCACCAGCAGGCCGGCGGCTATGGCTTCCCGCGCGCAGCGCTCGGGCAGGAAACCGAAGCCCAGGCCAGCCAGCTGGTAATCGAACTTGGCTTGCATGGTCGGGACGGTCAGGGTGTCCTGGCCCAACACCAGGCCGACCGTGCGCGGCGCCAGCAGGCGCGCCGAGTCGGCCGTGGCAATTGCGCGATGCAATTGCAGATCGTTGCGCCCCAAGCGGCCCGGCACCTGCGCGAGCGGATGCTGCGGCGCGACCGCGAATACCCATTTCAACTGGCCGATCGCCTGCGACACGTAGCCGCCGCCGGCCGGTCCGTCGCCCGGCGCGCCAACCACCAGGTCGACCCGACGGTCCAGCAGGGCTTCCCAGCTGCCGCCCAAGGTTTCCTGGACCAGGCGCAGGCGGGTCTGCTGGGTGACGTCATAAAAAGCGCTGACGTCCGGCGCCAGCACGGCGGCGCCGAACATGGAGTCGAGGCCGACCGCCAGTTCCGTCTCCCAGCCCGACGCCACGCGCCGCACGCGCTGTTCCAGGTCGCCCGCCGCCTTGAGCAGGTAGCGTCCTTCTTTCAGCAGTTCCTGCCCGGCAGCCGTCAGCTCGACGCGCGGGCCGAAGCGCTCGAACACCTGCACGCCAAGCTCCTCTTCCAGCTTGCCGACCGTGTAGGAGATGGTCGACGGCACGCGGTACAGCTCCCGCGCGGCGGCGGCAAAGGAACCGCCGCGATCGATGGCGTCGACGATTTGCAGGGCTTCAAGGCTTAATCTGAGCATTCGAATTTTTCGATCATAGATGGGCAAATTATTCGCTTTTTAACACGATTAACCGCCCCTATACTGTGAAACATCTGATCGAAATTATCGCACAAGGAGCTAATTATGTTGCAAGTACGTAAATCTGAAGACCGCGGTGTTGCCAACTTTGGCTGGCTGGATTCCCGCCACAGCTTTTCCTTCGGTCACTATTACGACCCGAAACACACCGGTTTCGGCCCGCTGCTGGTGATCAACGAGGACAAGGTGTCGCCGGGCCAGGGCTTCGGCACCCACGGCCACCGCGACATGGAAATCATCTCTTATGTGCTGAGCGGCGCGCTGGAACACAAGGACAGCATGGGCAACGGCTCGGTCCTGCACTACGGCGACGTGCAGCGCATGACGGCAGGTACTGGCGTGCGCCACTCGGAGTACAACCATTCGGTCAAGGAAGGCGTGCATTTCCTGCAGATCTGGATCCAGCCTTCCCAAGTGGGCATTGAGCCAGGCTATGAGGAGAAGCACTTCACGCCTGAGAGCAAAACCGGCGCGTTGCGGCTGATCGCCTCGCCGGATGGGCGGGATGGGTCGGTGCTGGTGCACCAGGATGCCTTTATCTACGCCTCGATCCTGAATGGCGGCGAAGGTGCGGTGCATAAGCTGGGCGCTGGGCGGCAGGCTTATGTCCACGTTATCCGCGGCACGCTGACCGTCAATGGCACGGCGCTGAAAGGTGGTGATGCTGCCAAGATTACTGGCGAGGAGTCGGTGACCTTGTCGGGTGCCGACAATGTTGAAGTGCTGTTGTTCGACCTGCCTTGAACCGGTAAACCGGGGTCTGACCCGCAGGGTCAGACCCCGTCTGCTCGGCGGCCAACGGTTCTGGTTCCGAGCTTTTGACTTGTTCAAAAGGTCAAAGGCTTCGAACCTGAAATCGCTGGCTTTTAGACCGTTGGGGGTCTGACCCTGTGGGTCAGACCCCGATTTACCGGGTTTTTGTTATGATTGCAGGGTTACACAATACAAAGATTGAAAGAGCATCATGCAGCCCGTAGCAGAACAACCGGTAAAAGAAGACCTGGACTACGTCACCTCGTGCGCCCTGCCGACGCCGTGGGCCCAGTTCACGCTGCATGCCTTCGTCGAACACGCGACCGGCAAGGAGCACCTGGCCATGGTGCTGGGCGATATCGGCAATGGCGAGCCAGTGCTGGCGCGCGTCCATTCCGAATGCCTGACCGGCGACGTGCTGTTCTCCCAGCGCTGCGACTGCGGCGCCCAGCTTGAAGGCGCGCTGAAACGCATCGCCGAAGAAGGCCGCGGCGTGCTGCTCTACCTGCGCCAGGAAGGCCGCGGCATTGGCCTGATCAACAAGATGCGCGCCTATCGCCTGCAAGAGCAAGGCGCGGACACCGTGCAGGCCAACGAACAACTGGGCTTCAAGCCGGACCAGCGCAACTACGCCTTGGTCGAACCGATGCTCAAGCAGTTCGGCGTGAAGAGCCTGAAGCTGATGACCAACAACCCGCGCAAGATTGCAGCCATGGGCGCCCTCGGCGTCGAGGTGGCCGAACGGGTGCCGCTGCTGGTCAACCGCAACGCCTTCAACCAGCACTACCTGAATACCAAGGCGCTCAAGCTGGGGCACATGATGACCCCGGTCACCCCGCCGGCCGCCGAAGACGGCGAACTGTAATTCCCGCCCCGCTCCCCCGAGTCGAAGGATTAGATGAAATTCACTAAACTTGCTTTACTACTGACTTTGACCTGGGGCTGCGCAGCAGCCAACGCACAGCAGGCTCCGGCCCCCGCCACCGATGCAGTCGCCTTGCCGACGCCATCGAGTACCGCGCAAAAACTCTATTCCGCCGCCAAGGCCGACTTGCTGCAGGTTCGTTCTCTGCTGAAAACCGGCCGCACCCAGTCCTCGGTCGGTTCCGGCTTCCTGGTCGGCACTTCCAACCTGGTGCTGACCAACTACCACGTGGTCTCGCAATTCGCGCTCGATCCGGACACCTACACCGGCGAATGGGTCGACACCGCCGGCCAGCGCGGCAATATCGAATTGCTGGCAGTGGACGTGCTGCACGACCTGGCCGTGGTGCGCGTGAACCGCTACGGTACCGGCTACTTCAAGCTGGGCGACAAGCCGGTCACCCTGACGCAGGGCCAATACCTTTACTCGCTGGGCAATCCGCTCGACCTGGGATTTGCCATCTCCGAAGGCGCGTTCAACGGCGTGATCGCGCGCAGCTTCTACGAACAACTGATGTTCACCGGCCCGATCAACGCCGGCATGAGCGGCGGCCCAAGCGTGACAGTGGATGGCGCGGTGGCAGGCGTCAACGTCTCCAAGCGCCTGGATGGCGAGCTGGTGTCCTTCCTGGTTCCGGCACGCTACGCGCAGGAATTGCTGAAGAAAGTCGATCCGGAAGCCAAGCCGCCCAAGGATTTCACTGCCATCGTCGCCCAGCAACTGCTGGTGCACCAGAAGGCCATGATCGACCAGCTGCTGGACAAGCCGCTGTCCGCCAAGGCCATGGGTCCCTACTCGGTGCCGGTACGCGAATCGGAGCAGATGCGCTGCTGGGGACGATCCAACGACCGCGACTCGTTCTCGGTGGAAGTCACCAACTGCCAGATGGAGTCTTCGCTGTTCGTGTCCGGCTCGCTGCAGACCGGCCAGGTGCAGATCCAGCACCAGTACATGAAGAGCACCGGCCTGGATGAAGTGCGCTTCGCCGTCTTGTCCAGCAACTCGTTCAAGAACGAGAGCTTCGGCAGCCACAAGGACAAGCGCCTGACCGGCCCGATGTGCACCGAACAATTCGTCAAGAACAGCACCCTGCCGATGCGCGCCGTGATGTGCGTGCGCGCCTACCGCAAGTTCGACGGCCTGTACGACTTCGCCCTGCTGACCTCCAGCACCGACGAAGGCAAGATGAACCTGCAAAGCCGCCTCGATGCGCGCGGCGTCTCGTATGAAAACGGCCTGCGTGCCTCGCGTGCCTTCCTCGAATCGCTGGCACGCGGGGGCAAGAAATGAACGGCCCCTTCTTCATCGAAACGCTGGCGCGCAATGGCGACGTGCTGCATCGCCACCGCGTCGACAAGCTGCCGATCACCATTGGCCGCGGCTACAACAACGATTTCATCCTGGACGATGCGCATACCGCAGCTAACCACGCGGTAGTGGAACTGGCTGAAGACGGCGGACTGGTGATGCGCGACCTGGGCAGCCAGAACGGCATCGTGGTGCACGGCAAGCGCCAGGCTTCGGTGCCGATCAACGGCACTACCGTGGTTCGCCTCGGCCACACCCGCCTGCGAGTGCGCGACGCCGCATTCCCGGTGGAAGCCGAAGTCACCGACACCACCATGCACGCCTGGGAAGGCGGCATTCCGGCGCTGGCCGGCATGGCGCTGATTGCGTTGTTCGTCGGCGTTACCGAAGCGCTGTCCGATACCGGCGCCTTCCAGGCCATCCGCTACCTGCTGGTGATCGCCACCGGCATCGGCGCCGGCATGGTGTGGAGCGGCGTATGGGCACTGGCCAATCGCATCTTCGGCGGCCACGCGCGCCTGGGGCGCCACCTGTTCATCCTCGGCAGCGGGCTGGTGGCAATCGGCGCGTGGAAGGCTTTGAGCAGCGTACTGGCCTATGCCTGGTCCGCGGAAGTATTCACACGCTACGGCAATCACGTGGTGATGCTGATCCTGGTGGCCATGATCTATAACCACCTGCGCACCGTCAAACCGCACAAGCCGCGTGCCTTCATTTCTTCCTGCGCGGTGTTCCTGGCCCTGGGTTCGGGCTTGATCCTGATGCGCAACTACGAAGGCGCTGGCCGCCTGCGCGACGAACTGTACATGTCGGTCATGCTGCCGCCGGAAGTCCGCCAGAGCAAAGACCACAGCGTCGATGAATTCATGGGCGATGCGGCCAAACTGAAAGCGGCCGCCGACCAGGCGCGCAAGTCCTCGAAGCTCAAGAAAGACGACGAGGACGACGACGACTGATCAGCTGGCGTAAGGCGCACCGCGCAGTTCGACGGTGTTGCCTTCGGGGTCGTTGAGGTAGATCGACGGCCCCTCGCCTTCCGCGCCGTAGCGCGATTCCGATGGGCCGTTGGCCACGTCGTGCGCGCTCAGGTGGGCGCGGATCGCTGCCTCGTCAAACGGATCGACGCGGAAGCAGAAATGGTCGACATTGCGGCCTTCCTTGCCTGGCGCGGCGCCGCCCATTTTCCCCAGTTTCTTATCGACCGGCACCAGGTCCACCAGCGAACTGCCGGCGCGCAGCTGGATCAGGCCGATCTCGTCCTGGCGGCGCTCGATGGTGCAGCCCAGCACTTCGGTGTAGAAGCGGACCATGCGGTCGGCGTCGACAACGCGCAGCACGATGTGGTCAATCTCGCGGATCTTGATCAAAGAAGGTCTCCTTTGGTTTATGCGTCTGGAATGGGGTTGCTGCCGGAGACGGGAACGTAACGCCCGCCACGGAACTCGAACTTCATGGCCTGCTCGATGCGCTGCGCAGGCGCATTGCCGTCCTTGCCTATCTTGCTCATCGCGCCATTGAAGCGCAGGATCAGCGCTGCAGGCACACTGCCCTTCGCGGCGGAGCCACCCGCGTTCTGGATGTCCCAGCGGCCTTCAATGGCGTAGCACCGGCCCGGCGCAACCTTGTCGCCAGGGTCCGGATCGGCGGGCCGCAAGCCCTGCACGATGCCTGCCAGGCGATCGACGCAGTCGGGGCGCGAATAGACGTTGTCGCCCTTGACCTTCTGCAGCACCAGCGGCTGCGGCTTCACGCCATCAGCGCCGATCGCGTACAGCGCGAACAGGTCGACACAATGGCCCTGCCAGCAACTGCCCCATGTCACGTGCAGGGCTTGGGTGGTGGGCGACAGCGGCAGGACGCCCAATTGCGCGCGGCCTTCGAATCCCTGCAGGTCGAACGGTTCCTGGCGCTTCGCCAGCTTCCAGCCATCCTTGCCGGGCTTGAAGGTGTAGGCCGCAAGGCCGACCGGCGTGCCATGCGCAATCTGCGGCACGCCGCCATCGCCTGCAGGCGTCAAGGTGGCCAGCAGCACCAGCCGGTCCGGCGCCATGCGCACCACCTGGCGCGGCACGACGATGACGTTGCGCTTCCTGCCCTGCTTCGGATCCCAGCGGCGCGTCACGGCGCTGGTCGCGATGGACTGCGCGCGGCCGCCCTCTTCATCCTGCCATTTCGGGAAAACGACTTGCAGCAGCTCGTCGGGCTGCGGATCGGCTACCTGCGCCAATGCCAGCGCAGGCACCGCAAGCAATGCGGCAATAGCAAGCTTCATCGAAGTTCTCCTAAATCCGCAAGCGGCGGCGGTCGTTGAGGAAGGTCTCCAGCTGCTCCGGCGACAGCACCTTAATCGGATCGCCGTGGTGAACATACAGGTAAGGCTCGCCGCCCAGGCGGTCCGTCATCTTCGCCAGCACCAGGAAGCAAGTGCCAAGCGGATAAACCGCAGTGTCACGCAACCGGCGCGAACACTCGACCCGCATCTCCGGGCTGAACGCCTGCCCAGTCACCGGCCGCACCACCACCCGGCCATATTCCTCGACCGACTCAACCGCAACGTCGCGGTAATCAAAAGTATCCCTAGTCATCCCGGGATCTTACCTGATCCACCTCAACACCGCCCAGCGCCCTCCGCAGGAAAATCAAACCTCCCGCTCAGCCTGCTTGACCCCACTTTCGATAGGCATAAACTGAATATGAAGTTCACTTGGAACGAGCGGAAACGAATCGACAACCTACGCAACCATGGTCTCGACTTTGATGACGTTCGGCTTATCTTCAACGGACAGGAACGCAGCTGTGAAGATCAACGGTTCCAGTACCCAGAACGGCGATATCGTACGACGGGATTGCTAGATGGAAAACCTGTCACCGCAATCCACACTTACGAAGAGGACCATATTCATGTCATATCCTTTAGAAAAGCAACCCGGAATGAAGCCAGAGAATACTTCTCGACCTTCCCAAAGCTCAACTGACTGGGAGCGGTTTGAAGCGATGGATGACGATGACATCATATTTGATAGCGATAATCCCGAAATCCAGCCAGGTGAGCTCCAACAAAAACCGGTTCGCCTAAGTGGCATCAGGCCTACACCCGAGCAGCTCGAGGAGGCTAAGAAACAGGTGCTCGCCTACATCAATCGGCCACGAAGAAATCCCTCTTCAAAACCATAGAGTTAAGTCGCCAATGGCTTCCAGCCGTGCAAGGCAAACGGCAAGCCGCGTGCCCAGCGGTTGGAGGAAAGCGAGAACGTCAACGCACGCACCTGGTGGTACCAGCCAGCGGGAACGTACAGCATGTCGCCGGGTTGCACGACCACCTCGATCATCGTCGCTTGTCGGGCCAGCGGATAGCGCTCGTAGTCCGGGGCTTCGGGGTCGAAGGGGCTGCCGTACAAGACCGGGTTCGCCTCGCGCGTATAAAGGAATTCGTCGTGGTGCGGCGGCGCGAGGAAGATGCGCTTGGTGCCCCACACTTGCGCGAAGATGTTGTCGTCAAAGTCGCTGTGCAGCGGCGTGACGGTTCCTGCCGGGCCGATCCAGAATCGCGGTGGGCCCATCTTCTCGAAATACGTCGGCCAGTGGCACAGGCTATTCAGCTCGCGCAACTCCAGGTTGCCGAGATATGGCGGCAGGCCTTCGGCCGCCTCTGCAAGGTCGAGGTATTCGCGCATGGTCGTATCCAGCATCGCGCGATCAGGAGCGAAGGCGGTGCCGATGTAATCGCCGACCCGCGCCCGCACGGGCACCTCGCCGAAGCGTTCGCGCAGCACTTCCGGGCCGAGCGCGCAGATCGGCCAGCGTGCAACCGCACCGGGAATCAGGAACGGCAAGCCTTCGCGCGCGCGGGCCCGGAACGCCGTTGCGCTCATCGGACGAACGCGCGGCACGGCATCGATAGCCGGCAAGGCGCGGGACGCTGCGCGGATCGCGTCGCGCATTTCCTGCATCGACGATACGCCGCGCACCTCCGCATCGCGCCGGGCGCGCGCTTCAGCTTTGGCGGCTTGTGCTGCCTCGTCCGCCGGCACAGTACGCGAGGCTTCGAGTGGGGGCAGGCGAGTCGCGGCAAGCGGCGCGCCAGGCGACGAATCGCGCGGCGGCTGGTGTTTCGTCATGGCCTTACGTCCCCTGGCGCAGCACCAGCAGCGCTACTGCCTCGGCGTTGATGCCTTCTTCGCGGCCGAGGTAGCCAAGCTTCTCGTTGGTCTTGGCCTTCACGTTGACGTGACCAACCGGAACCGCAAGGTCGGCGGCGATATTGGCTGCCATGGTGGCGATATGCGGCGCCATCTTCGGGCGCTGGGCGATGATGGTGCAATCCACGTTGCCGATGTCATAACCGGTAGCACGCACGCGCTTGGCCGCCTCGCGCAGCAGCACACGCGAATCGGCGCCGCGGAATTCTTCGGCGGTATCCGGGAAGTGCTTGCCGATGTCGCCCAGCGCCGCCGCGCCGAGGATGGCGTCGGTGATCGCATGCAGCAGCGCGTCGGCATCCGAGTGCCCAAGCAGGCCGCGATCGTGCGGGATTTCCACACCACCGAGTATCAGCTTGCGGCCTTCAACCAGCCGATGCGAGTCGTAGCCCTGGCCGATACGGAATGGGAGTTGCGTCATTTTGAATCCTGTCCTAAATACATTTCTGCGATCGCGATATCGGTCGGCAGGGTCACCTTCATATTGCGCGGGTGCCCTTCCACCAGCTTCGGCGAAAAGCCCAGCATTTCGACTGCACTGGCGTCATCGGTGATGGCGTTCGGGTCCGGCGCCAAGGCCAATGCGCGCAGCAGCAGCGCGTACGAAAACATCTGCGGCGTCTGTGCCAGCCACAGGCCATCGCGCGGAGTGGTCTGCACGGTGCCGGAGCGGATGGACTTTACAGTGTCCACCACCGGCAACGCAAGCAGCCCTCCGCCTTCGTGGTCGCCGACTGCGGCGATCAGCTTCGCGATCAGCGCCGGCGTCAGGCCGGGACGCGCGGCATCGTGCACCAGCACCATGTCGTCATCGCCCACATTGGCGCGGATCGCGCGCAAGCCGTTCAGGATCGACTCCATGCGCGTGGCGCCGCCACAGCGCAGGATCGTCACGCCGCGCTCAGGCGTGATCGAATCGATATAGCCGTCGCCGGCGCTTACCACCACATAGGTGTGGGCAATCAGCTCGCTATGGTGAAAGGCGTCGAGCGTGTGCTGCAGCATCGGCACGCCGTTAATCGGCAAGTACTGTTTGGGGCTGGCGGCAGCCATGCGCGCGCCGACGCCGGCGGCTGGAATCAGTGCGAAGTATCGCTTCATCTTTTGCTACGTGACTTCCTTAAAATTGTTTGTATCTCGCCATTGCATGCTTTGCTCAAGCGGGCGTATTCGGCCGGCGAATCGATCAGCGCCTGCTGCACTTCCACCTTGGCCATTTCAGCCTTGATATACGGCAGCCAGCCGCTGTCGATCTCGTGCGCCAGCGCCGAGCGCGCAGTGCCGGCCGGAGCGTATAAGGGCTTGGCCTCGAAGCGCCGCGCCAGTGCGCTCCGCACGATTTCCTCCACCTTGACCAGGTGGTCCATGTACGCATTCATATGCCGCAGTTCGTGCGTCAGGATCTCGGCATAGCCGCAGGTCCCAGGCGGGAATTCGTTGCCGACATAAATCCGTACCGGAGCATAGGTCAGCTGCACCTTGATACGCGGCGCCACGCATTCATAGCCGCTGACCGGATCGGTGAGCATCGGCCCGTCGAGGCCGATCTGCACGCGCGACTCGGTGCGCGTCAGGCCCAGCACATATCCTGTGGCGGGCATCTTCTCTGTGCGCATCGCGGACAGCTGCTTGTAAGAGAGCTGGGTGTTGACGGTGTAGCCATTCTGGCGTGCCGACAGCACCGAGACTGTCTTGCTGATCGTGTCCTCGCAGCGGATCTGGAACGGCGTGCGCTGCACCTGCGCTGCCTGCGCCTGGTTTGCCGCGAGGGCTCCAACCAGCAACAGGCTGCGCGAGGTGTTCATGGCTTCAGTCCAGCTTCCAGGCGCCGGAGCGCAGCTTGTCGAGCCAGAAGGCGCCAATCACGGTTTTGACGTCGGTGATCTTGCCGCTGCGGACCCAGTCCAGCATTTCATCGACGCTGGCGGTGATTGTTTCGATGAATTCACCGTCATCCAGCTTGACTTCGCCGGCGGTCAGGCCGCGCGCCAGATAAATGTCCAGGTGCTCGTCCGAGTAGGCGATGGCGTTGTGGATGGTGCTGACGAATTGCCAGTCGGTGGCGGTGTAGCCGGTTTCTTCTTCCAGCTCGCGCATGGCGCAGGCCAGCGGGTCTTCGCCCGGGTCGATCTTGCCGGCGGGGAGTTCGATGAAGACGCGGTCGTTCGGGTAGCGGTATTGGCGTTCCAGCAGGACTTTGCCGTTGTCCAGCACCGGGATGATCACTACGGCGCCAGGGTGGCGGATGTATTCGCGCTTGGTGTGCTTGCCGTCGGGCAGGCTGACCGTGTCGCGGTGGACTTTCAGGAAGCCGCCGTCGTAGGCGATGGTGCCGTCTATTTTGGTTTCTTTTAGGTGCTTGTCCATGGTTGGCTTTTTTCAAACCGGTAAGGCGGGGTCTGACCCGCAGGGTCAGACCCCCAACGGTCTTGCGGCCAGGGGCTGGTTTCAGGCTCTTGACTTGCTGAAAAGATCAAAGGCGCACAACCGAAACCCGAGGCCGCCGCGGACCGGGGTCTGACCCTATGGGTCAGACCCCGCCTTACCGGTTTATTGGTGATGTTTACGCAGGTAGCGTACCACGAAGCCAGGAAAAGCAAACACCAGGAAGGCAAACGCTGCGACCCAGTAGAACTCCCAGTTCTGTGGAAACGCGGTGCCGATGCGGGATTCGAGCGCGATGCCGATGCCGCCCACGGCGACATACAGCACTGCCAGCTCCGCCAGCCGCACCAGGAATGGCTTGCGGGCGGCTTTCAGCGGAACCAGGGCAAATACCTTCTCGTTCAGAAAAGGCAGGTTGGCGGCCACCATTGCAAGCAGGATGACCAGCCAGGATGAAGCATTGACGTCCATTGACCGGGAAATCAGGAAGCCAGGGTCTTCTGCATGGCTGCCAGGCAGGCATTCAGCAGCGGGCCAGGAATCATGCCCAGCACCACAACGGCCAGGCCGTTCAGTGCCAGCACAATGCCCTTGTCGCTGTTGACAGCCAGCGGAGCGCTGTCAGCCGGCTCGTCGAACCACATGACTTTCACGATGCGGATGTAGTAGAACGCACCCACCAGCGAGAACATCACGGCGAACACGGTCAGCCATACGGCGCCGGTCGCCAGCACCGATTGCAGCACCGCGAACTTGGCAGCGAAGCCCATCATCGGAGGCACGCCGGCCAGCGAGAACATCAGCACGGACATCAGCAGCGCATAGGCCGGGCTGCGCTTCGACAGGCCTTTGAAGTCGTTGATTTCTTCCGCCTCGAAGCCCTGGCGCGCCAGCACCATGATCAGGCCGAACGAGCCGACCGTGGTCAGCACGTAGGTGATCGCGTAGTACATCGCAGCCGAGTAGGCAGCGGCGCCGTAGGCCTTGTCATGGCCCACCACGCCGGCCATCAGGCCAAGCAGCACGAAGCCCATCTGCGCGATGGTGGAATAAGCCAGCATGCGCTTCAGGTTAGTCTGTGCGATTGCGGTCAGGTTACCGATGGCCAGCGACAGCACGGCCAGGATCATCAGCATCTGCTGCCAGTCGCTTGCCGTTGGCAGCATGCCTTCCACCAGCAGGCGCACGCAGATGGCGAAGGTCGCCAGCTTCGGTGCACCGCCCAGCAGCAGGGTCACGCCGGTCGGCGCGCCCTGGTAGACGTCCGGTACCCACATATGGAACGGCACGGCACCCAGTTTGAATGCCAGGCCAGCCACCACGAACACCAGGCCGAAGGTCAGGATGGTCGGATTGACGGTGCCGGAGCCGATCTTGGCTGCCACGCCGGTGATATCCAGGGTGCCGGTCGCGCCATACAGCATCGACATGCCATACAGCAGGAAGCCGGAAGCCAGCGCGCCCAGGATGAAGTACTTCATCGCAGCTTCGGTTGCGCGGGCGTCGTCGCGGCGCAGGGCCACCAGGGCGTACAGCGACAGCGACATCAGTTCCAGGCCCAGGTAGATGGTCAGGAAGTTGTTGGCCGAGATCATCACCATCTGGCCCAGCAGGGAGAACAGCGCCAGGACGTAGAACTCGCCGCCCAGGTTACCGCCCAGCATGCCGCGGTCGGTGGAGTACTGGCGTGCATACACCAGCGTCATCGCCATGGTCAGGTAGGAGAACAGCTTCAGCAGGTTGCCCATCGGGTCGTTGATGAACATGTTCGAGAACGCGTACACCGTGCTGCCGGCCGTGTAGTCGGCAAAGCTGAAGAAGGCCGCGCCCACCAGGGTGGCCAGCGTCAGCATGTAAGTGATCGCACGTTTGCTCTGGTCCAGGAACATGTCGATCAGCAGGATCGCCGAAGTGGCGATCAGCAGAAAGACTTCTGCGTAGAGCGGGATCAGTTGTGAGGTATTCATGAAAACTTGGTCCTATTTGCAATCAAGGGGCCACGACGGCTGGCAGCTTGCTTTGAGCGGCATGCGCCAGCAGGTCAGCCACGGAAACCTGCATCACGTCCGTGAATGGCGCTGGGTACAGGCCCATCACCAGCACAGCGATCGCCAGGATGCCCAGCATCAGGAACTCGCGGTTATTAACGTCGGTCAGTTCTTCCACATGCTTGTTGGTGATGGCGCCGAAGATCACGCGCTTGGCCATCCACAGGGAGTAAGCCGCGCCGAAGATCAGGGCGGTAGCCGCCAGGATGCCGGTCACGAAGTTGAACTGCACGGCGCCCAGGATCACCATGAACTCGCCCACGAAGCCGGAGGTGGCTGGCAGGCCGCAGTTGGCCATGGAAAACAGGATGAACAGTGCTGCGAACTTAGGCATCTTGTTCACGACGCCACCGTAGTCGGCGATCTGGCGCGAGTGCATGCGGTCGTACAGCACGCCGATGCACAGGAACATTGCGCCGGAGATGAAGCCGTGCGACACCATCTGCACGATACCGCCCTGCACTGCCATCTCGTTGAACATGAAGAAGCCCAGGGTCACGAAGCCCATGTGCGCGATGGACGAATACGCCACCAGCTTCTTCATGTCTTTCTGCACCAGGGCCACCAGGCCGATGTAGATCACGGCGATCAGGGACAGCACGATCACCATTGGCGCCAGCTTGTGCGAAGCGTCAGGCACGATCGGCAGCGAGAATCGCAGGAAGCCGTAAGCACCCAGCTTCAGCATGATCGCGGCCAGCACGGCGGAACCGCCGGTCGGCGCTTCCACGTGCACATCCGGCAGCCAGGTGTGGACCGGGAACATCGGCACCTTCACGGCGAAGGCCATGAAGAAGGCGAAGAAGATCGCGATCTGCTCACCCATGGTCAGCGGCAGCTTGTGCCAGGCCAGGATATCGAAGCTACCGGACTTGTTGTACAGGTAGATGATGGCAACCAGCGTCAGCAGCGAGCCGAAGAAGGTGTACAGGAAGAACTTGAACGCTGCGTAGATGCGGTTCGCACCACCCCACACGCCGATGATGATGTACATCGGGATCAGGGTCGCTTCGAAGAAGAAGTAGAACAGCAGGCCGTCCATGGCGGCGAACACACCGATCATCAGGCCCGACAGAATCAGGAACGCGCCCATGTACTGCGCCACGCGTTCGGTGATCACTTCCCATGCCGAGATCACCACGATCACGGTGATGAAGGCGGTCAGCGGAATGAACCACATCGACAGGCCGTCAATGCCCAGCGAGTAGAAGATGTTGAAACGCTCGATCCAGGCCGCTTTTTCCACGAACTGCATGCCGTGGGCTGCTTTGTCGAACTGCGTCATCAGCGGGATGGTCGGCACCAGGGATACCAGGGCGCCTACCAGCGACAGCACGCGCACCATGCCGGCACGCGTATCGCGGCCGATGGCCAGTACGATCAGGCCGAAGACGATCGGAACCCAGATCGACAGGCTGAGGTAAGGAGGTAGAGTATTAATCGTTGACTGCATTTGTTATCTCTTTTGCGTCAGCTGTTAAGCGTGCCAAAACGGCAGGAAGTACACCAGGAAGCCCAGGATACCGATGATCATCACGAACGCGTAGTGATAGATGTAGCCGGTCTGGAACACTTTGGTGATACTGGAGAACCAGCCCACCACTTTGGCCGAACCGTTCACCATCAGGCCATCGATGATGGCGCGGTCGCCCGCTGCCCACAGGCCCTCGCCCAGCAGGCGTGCGCCGCGGGCAAAGACAGCCTCGTTGAACTTGTCCATGTAGTACTTGTTATCCAGCAGGGTGTGCAGGAACTTGAACTTCTCGTAGAACCACGCAGGAACCTTCGGATTGACCATGTAGCAGTAGTAAGCCGAAGCCACGCCTGCAATCGCCAGCCACAGTGGCAGGGTAAAGAACGAGTGCATGATCATCGCCAGCGGGCCGTGGAATTCTTCCGCCAGTTCGTGCATCGCGTGGTGGTTTTCACCGACGAAGATCACGTCCTTGAAGAAGCTGCCGAACAGCATAGGTTCGATCGCAATCGCGCCGATGAAGACCGACGGGATAGCCAGCAGGATCAGCGGCAGGGTTACTACCAGGCCAGGCGAATGCGGCTTCTCGCCCGGAGCCAGGCCGTGGTGGCCATGGTCGTCTTCTTCGCTTTCGTCAGCGTGGTGCGAATCGTGTGCATGGTGGTGTTCCTTGCCGAAGTTCTCCGGGCCGTGGAACACAACGAAGTACATACGGAAGGAGTAAAACGCGGTCACGAACACGCCTGCCAGCACGGCGAAGCTGGCAAAGCCAGCGCCCGGCAGGTGGGTGGCGTGCACGGCTTCGATGATCATGTCCTTCGAGTAGAAGCCGGCGAAACCAGGAGTACCGATCAGCGCCAGGGAGCCCAGCAGCGAGGTAATCCAGATCACTTTCAGATATTTCTTCAGGCCGCCCATATTGCGGATGTCCTGGTCGTGGTGCATCGCCATGATGACGGCGCCGGCGCCCAGGAACAGCAGTGCCTTGAAGAACGCGTGGGTCATCAGGTGGAACACGGCCACCGAGTAAGCGGAGGCGCCCAGCGCCACGGTCATGTAGCCCAGCTGCGACAGGGTCGAGTAAGCCACCACGCGCTTGATGTCGTTCTGGATGATGCCCATGAAGCCCATGAACAGCGCGGTAATCGAACCGATCA
>JBCNOX010000559.1:0-3779 GCA_039593645.1 Pseudoduganella sp. | reverse complement strand
GGATCCTTCTTCAGGTCCAGGCCATTGATCTTCTTGAACTCTTCGATGATGTAGTCGATCACGCGCTGGTCGAAGTCTTCGCCGCCCAGGAAGGTGTCGCCGTTGGTCGACAGCACTTCGAACTGCTTCTCGCCGTCCACGTCCGCGATTTCGATGATCGAGATGTCGAAGGTACCGCCACCCAGGTCATACACGGCGATCTTGCGGTCGCCCTTGTCGGTCTTGTCCAGGCCGAATGCCAGTGCCGCTGCGGTCGGTTCGTTGATGATGCGCTTGACGTCCAGGCCAGCGATACGGCCGGCGTCCTTGGTCGCCTGGCGCTGCGAGTCGTTGAAGTAAGCAGGCACGGTGATCACTGCCTCGGTGACTTCTTCACCGAGGTAGTCTTCGGCGGTCTTCTTCATTTTGCGCAGCACTTCTGCGGAGATCTGAGGCGGAGCCAGTTTCTTGTCGCGCACGCCGATCCAGGCGTCGCCGTTGTCGGCCTTGGTGATTTCGTACGGCATCAGGGCGATGTCCTTCTGGACTTCCTTCTCCGTGAACTTGCGGCCGATCAGGCGCTTCACCGCGAACAGGGTGTTCTTCGGGTTGGTGACGGCCTGGCGCTTGGCAGGTGCGCCAACCAGGATTTCGCCGTCGTCTTGATAGGCGATGATCGAAGGGGTGGTACGCGCGCCTTCTGCATTCTCGATGACCTTCGGCGTGCCATTTTCCATGATGGCGACGCAGGAGTTGGTGGTGCCCAGGTCAATACCGATGATTTTGCCCATGATTTGTTCTTCCTTGTGTACTAAGTTTTGAATGCTTCTTATATGTGGAATTCGTGTTTCTTTTCAAGTGCTTACTTTGGCTGGGCAGCCGTCACGATGGCGGGACGCAGCAGGCGGTCCGCAATCATGTAACCCTTCTGCAGCACTGCTACAACGGTGTTCGCTTCCTGCTCGGCCGGCACCATGGCGACGGCCTGGTGCTTGTTCGGGTCCAGCTTGTCGCCGGCCGCCGGCATCACTTCCACCAGGCGATTGCGCTCGAAGGCGGAATTCAGCTGCTTCAGGGTCATTTCGACGCCTTCCTTCAGCGATTCCAAGGTCGGATTTTCGACTTTCAGGGCCATTTCCAGGCTGTCTTTCACCGGCACCATGGCTTCGGCGAAACTTTCAACAGCAAATTTGTGGGCTTTGGCCACATCTTCCTGGGCACGGCGGCGGATGTTCTCGCCTTCCGCCTTGGCACGCATGAACGCATCATGCATTTCCGCCAGTTTGGCCTCGGTCGCGGTGAGCTGCGCTTCCAGGTCGGACATCGCAGGGGCTTCGGCTGGAGTCGTTTGCTCTTCTGCCTGTACCACTTCCGGGTTCTGGCTTGGCTGGTTTTCCTGGTCTTGCATCTAAAAGACTCCTACAAAATCGTGTTTATCTGACATCTGTTGCTTAATGCACGGGCAAGAAATGGGGATTGCCCCTATCTTTTCAAGGGGTATTCTGCCCCCCGGTGCAAAGGCCCGGCGCACGCCGCGGGGAGTGTTGTTGTAACTGTAGAGTTACAAATTTTACAAAGCTCGCAGATACGTAAACCGGGGGTTTTGACTAAGATGAACCTATGCGGCGCCTGGACGCCGCGTCCCCTCGGAGCGCATCATGAAGTTGCCATTTATTACAGCATCGATCGTCGCCTGGAGCTTTCTTGCTACAGCGGTGATCGTCTTCAGCGAACTGTTCCCCTAGCCGGTTATTTTAGCAGGTTAGCACTCACCGCCCGCAAGTGCTAACAACCGGCTACCTGCGCGCCTTGCGCATGGACGACATGGTCGGCCAGCCGATCATGTGTTGCTCGGCAACCTCAGTCAGGGCAGCGATCCAGGCTGGATGGCTGTTCAGGCAGGGGATGTAGTTGAACTCCTTGCCGCCGTTGGACAGGAAGTCATGGCGCACTTCCATTGCAATTTCTTCCAGGGTTTCCAGGCAATCGCTGGTGAAACCCGGGCAGATCACATCCAGCTTGCGCACCCCGTCTTTTGCCAGTTGCGCCACAGTCGGCGCGGTGTAGGGCTGCAGCCACTCGGCCTTGCCAAAGCGGGACTGGAAGGTGACCAGGTAGTCGTTCTCGTTCAGGCGCAGCTTGGCCGCCAGCAGGCGCGCGGTTTCCATGCATTCGCGCTGGTAGGTGTCGCCCAGGTCGATGGTGCGCTTTGGCACCCCATGGAAGCTCATCACCAGCTTTTGGCCGCGGCCGTTGGTTTCCCAATGGGCAAGTACCGTCTTTTTCAGCGCGTCGATATAGCCGTCGTGGTCGTGGTAGTCGCGTACAAAGCGCAACTCGGGGATGTTGCGCACCTTCTTATAGTGATCGAACACCGCGTCGCTGACCGAGGCGGTGGTGGTGCCGGAGTATTGCGGGTAGGCCGGCAGGATCAGGATGCGGTCGTGGCCATCGGCTTTCAGTTTGCCGAGGACTTCGGGCAACGACGGAGAGCCGTAGCGCATGGCCATGGCCACCGTCACGTCGTTGTGGCCGCGCTCACCGAGCAGGCCGCGCAGCAGCTTGGCTTGCGCCTGGGTGTGGTATTTCAGCGGCGAGCCGTCGCTGGTCCAGATCGAGGCGTACTTCTCGGCCGACTGTCTGGAGCGGAACGGCAGGATGATGCCGTTCAGGATGAACCACCAGATCGCCTTCGGGATTTCGACCACGCGCGGGTCGGACAGGAATTCTTTGAGGTAGCGGCGCACGGCGCCGGGGGTCGGTTCGTCAGGAGTGCCAAGGTTGACCAGTACCACGGCGGTTCTGGACACTGAGCCTGGCTGGAGGGCGGGTTCTTTGGCGAACGGCATCTTGGGTACTTTTGTTATTCGTGGGCGCGCCATTATAAACCGGTACCTGCTGGGACTGACCGGCACCGTCCTCCAGCCTGCTTACTTTGTGATTACAGCGACTTACCACAGACGCCACCACGCACGCTTCTTAACTCCACCATCCGGAGCGCTTTCGAGGCTGCGCTCTGAAAAAGCTTTGACAACCTCATCCGGGTCGGGAGGCTTCGATCCATTTATTTGAGCGAGCCCCCTGTTCACAGCCTCCGGGGTGACCTCGCCGATGATACGAATTGCGGTGCGGCCTTGGCCTTGCTCGGGTCTTTTCCTGCACGCTCCATTTGCACGATAGCCCCGTATTCAGAAGAATTGGCGCCAGGCTATTCGCGCGTTGACTGCGCAAGCAGCCATTGGGTTTCGCCAGGTAGCAGTAACCAGATGTGTTTCCATGCATTGCGCTTTGTCGATGCGAGCTGATTGACCAGGCACGCTGGGGATGTCGCTTGGCCGTTGAAGATGATGTCGTCTCCGATCACTGATGCATGGAATGTCTTGCGTTTGACGACAACTCGTAGTTTGGTCCCTTGGGGCAGAAACAAAAGCTTCCATTTATATCCGCCCAGCAGAGCTGGCGACTCTTCTGCTCGCGGCGCACTTTGCTGCTCGATCCAGGCGGTGATCGCCTTGTGATGGGGATACTGATAGTCGGCTCCATTTTTCACTCCTTCTTCGCTTCGTTGCGCAATGCTCCGCGATCGTGCGCAAAGTGGCTCTTCTTTGCCCTTTCGCTGCTCGTTTGTGCTCTATTGCTGCTCCTTTATGCTCTTTCAGTGCGCTTTTTTGCTCCTTTGGTGCACTTTTCGGCGGGAGTGTCTGATTTTTTGTGTGCAAGGCGCTTGTGTCGCTTTCTGTCCTTCACTACTACAACAAACTCTTTTTCATTCTATCCATCTGGCGTAAATCGATCTGCAT
>JBCNOX010000558.1:0-3781 GCA_039593645.1 Pseudoduganella sp. | reverse complement strand
GTAGCCGCCGGCGCCGCCGCGGCCAATGTCGGCGCCTGCCGGGCCCTTGGCCACTTCGACCTGTTCGACGTTGAAGGCTTCGCGCGTCACCGCACCGAGGTCACGGATGCCGTCCACGAAGACATTGCTTTGGGCGGCGAAGCCGCGCATCTGGAAAGTGTCGCCAGCGCTGGTGTTGCCGTTCTCGCCCAGCTGCAGGGTAATGCCCGGGGTATTGCGCAGGGCTTCGACGATGGAGGAGGCGCCTTGTTCCTTGATCAGCTCTTTCCTGATCACGGAAATGGTCTGCGGCGTATCCACCAGCGGCGAAGTCAGTTTCGGCGAAGACGCGCGGTCGGCCTTGTAGGCGACGTCGGCGGCGGCTTCCACCTTGACTTCGGCCATGGTCTTTTCTTGCGCCTGGGCCTGGACGGACAGCGGCAGGCCGATGGCGGCCATGGCGAGCAGGGATTGGTTCAGCAGCGGCTGGGCGGCCAGCGTGTGCTTACGGCTACGGATGGTCAAAATTCTCTCCAGAATTGATGCAGTTGATTTTTTGCGGCTGGCTGCATCCGTCAAACTGGAGGTGGCTGGCTGTTGCGGGTATGTAAAGCAATGTAAATGATAACGATTCTCAATTGCGTTTGCAAGTCTGGTGCATTATCATCTGGTATTCACTTATGGAAAGTAACAACTTGGGCGGTCCCGAAATCCAGGCCAAACGTGCTGTTTGGCTCAAACTCCTGCACGAATGGCATTGGGTCAGTTCGGCCATGTGCCTGCTCGGCATGTTCCTGTTCGCCATTACCGGCATCACCTTGAACCACGCCAGCCAGATCGAGGCCAAGCCGTCCATCGTGCGCAAGCAGGCCACGGCGCCCACGGCGCTGGTCAGCGAGCTGCAAGCGTTCGCGGAAAAGCACGACGGCGAAAAAGCGCCGCTGCCGGAGGCGGGCGAGCGCTGGCTGCGCGACACCTGGTCGCTCAAGGCCGGCGGGCGCGAAGCGGAGTGGTCGGCCGACGAGGTTTACCTGCCGCTGCCGAAGGCGGGCGGCGATGCCTGGGTGCGCATCGGCCTGGAAGACGGTGCGGCGGAGTTCGAAAATACCGACCGTGGCTGGATTTCCTGGCTCAATGACGTGCACAAGGGCCGCAACACCGGCGCGGCCTGGAACTGGTTCATCGACATCTTTGCTGCAGCCTGCCTGGTGTTTTGCATTACCGGTTTGCTGATCCTGAAATTCCATGCGGCCAAGCGGCCGTTTACCTGGCCGATGGTGGGCCTGGGCGTAGTCATTCCCTGTGTTATCGCTTTGCTCTATATTCATTAAGGACTTCTGTATGAAACTTCGTTATTCCATCGCCGTCGGCTTGCCGCTGGTGAGCGCGTCCGCGATGGCGGCCGACCTGACGCTGAAATTCGAACTGCCGCAACTGAACGTGGCCGAATACCACCGCCCATACGTTGCGGCCTGGCTGGAGAATGCGGACCAGAAGGTGGTTGCCAACCTGGCCGTGCTGTACGACGTGAAGAAGAAGGACAATGCCGGCACCAAATGGCTGAAGGACATGCGCCAGTGGTGGCGCAAGGCCGGCCGCGACGTCGACATGCCGATGGATGGCGTGAGCGGCGCCACCCGCGCGCCAGGCGAAGTTTCGTTGAGCTTCCCCGTAGCGAAAGATGCGCTGAACAAGCTCCCGGCCGGCAATTACCAACTGGTGGTGGAAGCCGCGCGCGAAGCGGGCGGGCGCGAACTGGTGAAAGTGCCGGTGGCATGGCCGCCGAAATCGGCGCAGTCCTTCTCCGCCAAGGGCAAGGAAGAACTGGGCGACGTAACCGTGCAAGTCAAACCATAAGGACCCGCCATGAAGCTGAGTAAAACCCTGATCGCGCTGGCACTGGCCGGCGCCGTCTTCAGCGCCCAGGCGCACAAGCCATGGCTGCTGCCTTCCTCCTCGCTGGTGGATGCCAAGGAGCCTTGGGTGACCGTGGATGCCGCCATTTCGGAAGGCCTGTTCGATATCGACCACCAGCCGCTGAAGCTGGATGGCATCGCCATCACCGGCCCGGACGGTGCCAAGGTCGATATGCAGAACGCCCTGACCGGCCGCCTGCGCTCGACATTCGACGTGAAGATGGCCAAGCCGGGCACCTATCGAATCGCGCTGGTGAGCCAGACCGTGATGGCGAGCTGGAAGGTCAATGGCGAGATCAAGCGCTGGCGCGGTGCCGAGGCGGAGATGGCGGCCAATGTGCCGGCCAATGCGGAAGAACTGAACGTATCGCGCACCAACAGCCGCCTGGAGACCTTCGTCAGCGCCAACAAGACCGATGACGCCGTGTTCAAGCCAACCGGCGTCGGCCTGGAACTGGTGCCGGTGACGCATCCGAACGATATGCGCGCGGGCGAACAAGCGAAATGGAAGTTCCTGCTGGACGGCAAGCCGGCCGCCAACCAGGCCTTCAGCCTGATCCCGGGCGGCGTGCGCTATCGCGGCACGCTGGGCGAGATCCGCTTGTCGACCGATGCCAAGGGCGAGATCAGCTTCAAGATTCCGGAAGCGGGCATGTACCTGGTGTCCAGCAGCTGGCCTGCGGCTGCTGCACCGCAAGCCGGCCAGCCAGCAGGTCCGCGCCAGATGCCGCCACGCCGCGTGACGTACGCGGCGACGGTGGAAGTACTGCCGCAGTAAGCAGGTGCGCCGGGTACTGCTGCCGCCCACCATCTCCGCCGAGCCAGCGCCGGCGGGGGCGGGCATCGTCGACTTCGGCGGCGCCAGCATGGGAACTAGCTGGTCGGCACGCGTAGCGCTGGCGCCCGGCGCGATTGCCGCGGGCGCGCCATTGCGGGCGGCCAGCCTGCAGGCTGGCTTGCAGGAGCAACTGGACCAGGTGGTGGCGGAGATGAGCCACTGGGAGCCGGCTTCCGACCT
This sequence comes from Pseudoduganella sp., assembly GCA_039593645.1. Classification (GTDB taxonomy): domain Bacteria; phylum Pseudomonadota; class Gammaproteobacteria; order Burkholderiales; family Burkholderiaceae_D; genus Rugamonas. The sequence goes on along the minus strand of JBCNOX010000558.1, from coordinate 868 downwards.
GGGCCGGTTCAACCGCGCCGGCGCCTGCACCTGGCATGCGCTGCCAGCGGATTTTTTTGAAGTCCTGAAGTACGCGCTCGACGTGTCGCGCGAGACCGGCGGCGCCTGCGATCCCGGCGCCGGCGTGCTGGTCAACCTGTGGGGCTTTGGCCCGACCGGCCGGCATGACGAAGACGGCTTCGTGCCGCCCACGCCGCGCGACGTGGCGACGGTGCGCGCCGGCATGGCGGGCCGCATGGTGGAACTGGATATTCCGCGCCAGCGCGCCTTCCAGCCCGGCGGCGTGCAGCTCGATTTGTCGGCCGTGGCCAAGGGCTTCGGCGTGGACAAGTTGGCGCGATACCTGGAAAGGCAGGGTTGCCGCCACTACCTGGTGGAAGTCGGGGGCGAACTGCGCGGCGCCGGTTTCAAGCCCGATGGCCAGCCCTGGTGGGTTGCGCTGGAAGAGCCGCAGGCGCAGGGCGCCGGCAGTGCTGGCGAAATCGCCGTTGCCCTGCACGGCCTGTCGGTTGCTACCTCGGGCGACTACCGTAAATATTTCATGCAGGACGCCCAGCGGCGCCCGCACACCATCGATCCGCGCAGCGGCATGCCGATCACCAATGCGCTGGCATCGGTGACGGTGGTGCACGAAAGCGCGATGGCAGCCGATGCCTGGTCTACCGCGCTGACAGTGCTGGGGCCAGAACCAGGGCTGGCGCTGGCCGAACGCAAGGGCCTGGCCACGCGCTTCCTGCTGCGCGAAGGGAATGGACTGCGCGAAATTCTCAGCAGCCGATTCCAGAAGATGCTTGAAGAAGAATGATCCTGACGAATGACCCGACCCGCCTCGGCCTGACGGCCGCCCTGGTTGCCGGCTATGGCCTGG
>JBCNOX010000557.1:0-3783 GCA_039593645.1 Pseudoduganella sp. | reverse complement strand
CGGGTCGTTGAAGCCGCGCACGCCGGCCAGCGTGCCGAAATAATGGTCGAAAGAGCGGTTTTCCTGCATGAAGATGACCACGTGCTGCACGTCGGCCAGGGTGCCGGTGGCGCTGTAGGCCGGCACGGCCAGCGCTTGCCTGATCAGGTCGGGGAAGAAGGTGCTGGCGGCGCCGGCGGAGGCCATGCCAAGGAATTTGCGGCGGCTGGTGGACATCGAATCTCCTTATTGCTCTGGTTTAGGGTCTGGCGATGCTACGGTGCAATTGTGACAATCGCATGTCAGCTGTGACCCGTGCGCCACGCACTTTGCCGATTGCCTTCCGGGTCCGCGCGATATCGGCACAGGGCGCCGAGGGCAGCGCACCCAGGGGCTGTCGTTTATAATCTTGCTGATAACGCCCTTGAGTGGCGTACCCTGTACAGAACAGCAAGATTCCATGACTATCAATATCAAAACTCCCGAGGACATCGCAGGCATGCGCGAGGCCGGCCGCCTCGGCTCCGAGGTGCTCGACTACATCACCCCCTTCGTCAAGGCTGGCGTCACCACCGGTGAGCTGGACCGCCTGTGCCACGAGTACATGACCAACGTGCAGGGCACCGTCCCGGCGCCGCTGAACTACTGCCCGCCGGGCTACACCCCCTACCCTAAAGCCATCTGCACTTCCGTCAACGACGTGATTTGTCACGGCATCCCGGGCGACAAGGTGCTGAAGGATGGCGACGTGGTCAACCTCGACATCACCGTCATCACCAAGGACGGCTACCACGGCGACAACAGCCGCATGTTCTTCATCGGCAAGCCGTCGATCCTGGCCAAGCGCCTGTCGGATGTGACCTATGAATGCATGTGGCTCGGCATCGAGCAGGTCAAGCCGGGCGCGACCCTGGGCGACATCGGCCACGCCATCCAGGTGCATGCCGAGAAAGCCGGCTACAGCGTGGTGCGCGAATTCTGCGGCCACGGCATCGGCAAGGTCTTCCACGAAGAACCGCAGATCCTCCACTACGGCAAGCCGGGCACCGGCCCTGTGCTGGAAGCGGGCATGATCTTCACCATCGAGCCGATGATCAACGCCGGCCGCCGCGAGATCAAGGAAATGCCGGACGGCTGGACCATCAAAACCAAGGACCGCAGCCTGTCCGCCCAATGGGAACACACCATCCTCGTCACCGAAACCGGTTACGAAGTGCTGACCCTGTCCGCCGGCAGCCCGCAGCCGCCGGCATTCATCACCGAAAAAGCAGCAGCATAAAAAACGCATGCCCCACGCCGCGATGAAGAAGGACCTCCGGGAGCAGCTCAAGGCCCGGCTTAAATCAGACCGCCAGCGCATCATTGCCAACTTCCATGAAGATGGGATGCCGGAGAAGCTGCTGCGCAACCTGCGCAGCAGTGTCGACGACATCCTCACGCAAGCGTGGGCCGCCAACCGCCTGCCGCCCCAAGCCGCACTGGTGGCGGTCGGCGGCTACGGCCGCGGCGAGCTTTTTCCCTACTCCGACGTCGACGTCCTGATCCTGCTGCACGAGGCGCCGGACGACGCCACGCGCGGCAAGCTCGAGGAATTCGTCCAGTTGCTGTGGGACCTTGGCCTGGACGTCGGCCACAGCATCCGCACCATTGACGAATGCCTGGCCGAATCAAAGGCCGACATCACCGTGCAAACCAGCCTGCTGGAAGCGCGCATCATCACCGGCAACATGGTGCTGTTCGCGCAATTGCAGGAAGCCTACAACAAGGCCATGGACCCGCGCGCCTTCTTCGAGGCCAAGACCATCGAAATGCGCCAGCGCCACGCCAAGTACGAGGACACGCCGTTCAGCCTGGAGCCGAACGTCAAGGAAAGCCCGGGCGGCCTGCGCGACCTGCACGTGATCCTGTGGATGGCCAAGGCTGCCGGCCTGGCCAACTCCTGGCGCACCCTGGCAGTGCGCGGCCTGATCACACAGACCGAGGCGCGCCAGCTGATGGAAAAGGAGCGCGCCTTCAAGGATATCCGCGTGCGCCTGCACCTGGTGGCCGGCCGCCGCGAAGACCGCCTGGTGTTCGACGTGCAGACCGCCGTCGCCGAAACCCTGGGCCTGAAAGCCACCGGCACCGGCGTCCACATGCGCCGCGCCAGCGAATACCTGATGCAGCGCTACTACTGGGCAGCCAAGACCGTGGTGCAGCTCAATACCATCCTGCTGCAGAACATCGAGTCCTACCTGTTCCCGCACAATGCCGCTCCGGTGCGCATCAACGAGCGCTTCAGCGAAGTGAACGGCATGATCGACATGAACGACGACGACACGTTTGAAAAGACGCCGTCGGCCATCATGGAAATCTTCGTGCTGCTGTGCGAGCGCCCTGCCCTGAAAGGCATGACCGCACGCACCATGCGCGCCCTGTGGCACGAGCGCTTCAAGATCGACGCCGATTTCCGGGCCGATCCTGTCAACAAGGCTTACTTCCTGCGCATCCTGCAGGCGCCGCAAGGCATCATCCACAATATGCGCCGGATGAACGAGCTGTCCATCCTGGGCCGCTACCTGCCAAGCTTCCGCAAGATCACGGGCCAGATGCAGCACGACCTGTTCCACGTCTACACGGTGGACCAGCACATCATGATGGTGCTGCGCAATATGCGCCGCTTCACCATGACCGAGCACGCGCATGAATATCCGTTCTGCTCGCAGCTGATGGCGAACTTCCCACAGCCATGGCTGCTGTACGTGGCGGCGCTGTTCCACGATATCGCCAAGGGACGCGGCGGCGACCACTCCAAGCTGGGCGTGGCCGACGTGCAGCAGTTCTGCCACGAGCATGGCCTGAGCGAAGAAGATACCGAACTGGTGTCCTTCCTGGTCGAGCAGCACCTGACCATGTCGCACGTGGCGCAAAAGCAGGACATGTCCGACCCGGATGTAATCCAGGCCTTCGCCAAAACGGTCGGCGACGAGCGCCACCTTACCGCCCTCTATCTGCTGACGGTGGCCGATATCCGCGGCACCAGCCCGAAAGTCTGGAACGCCTGGAAAGGCAAGCTGCTGGAAGACCTGTACAAGATGACGCTGCGCGTGCTGGGCGGCGAGCCGCATTCCGCCGACCGCGAGCTGAAGAACCGCCAGCAGGAAGCGCTGGCCACCCTGCGCCTGTACGGCCTGCCGCCCGATGCGCACGAAGCGCTGTGGAAGCAGCTCGACCTGGCCTACTTCCTGCGCCACGACGCCAGCGATATCGCCTGGCAGACGCGCGCGCTGTGGGACCGCCTGGACAGCGAACAGCCGGTGGTGAAAGCGCGCCTGGCGCCGATCGGCGAAGGCTTGCAGGTGGCTGTCTACATCAAGGACCAGCCCGACCTGTTCGCGCGCATCTGCTCCTACTTCGACCGCAAGAACTTCAGCATCCTCGATGCCAAGATCCATACCACCAAGCATGGCTATGCGCTCGACACATTCCTGGTCACCGAGCAGAGTTTCGCCAAGAGCTACCGCGACATCATCAACCTGATCGAGCATGAGCTGTGCGAGCTGCTGGTGACGCAAGGCCCGCTGACCGCGCCGAGCAAGGGCCGCCTGTCGCGCCTGTCGCGCACCTTCCCGATCCAGCCGACGGTGGACCTGCGGCCGGACGAGCGCGGCCAGTACTACCTGCTGTCGGTGGCGGCTAATGACCGCACCGGCCTGCTGTACTCGATCGCCAACGTCCTGACCAAATACAAGATCAACCTGCATACGGCCAAGATCATGACCCTCGGCGAGCGCGTGGAAGACGTGTTCATCGTCGACGGCCCTG
>JBCNOX010000556.1:0-3791 GCA_039593645.1 Pseudoduganella sp. | reverse complement strand
ATCCCGATGGCGCTGGAAAACAGCCGCAAGGCAGAGGAAGAGCCGCACTACGCGCTGCGCACCGTGGTGCCAGGGATCTGCGAAGGCCCGCTGACCGGAGGCAATCTCTGCCTGGTCAGCGCCCTGGTCGGCACCGAATATGCCAGCAATTACAAAGGCGGCATCCTGTTCCTGGAAGAGGTGAACGAAGCACCGTACCGGATCGACCGCATGCTGATGCAGCTCCAGCTCAACCGGAAATTCGAGCAGGCCGCCGGCGTCATGCTCGGCATCTGCGAGAATTGCGGCCCGCAGGACAGCGACATCTCGCTGACGCTGGACGAAACCACCGACCAGCACCTCAAGCGGCTGAAAGTGCCAGCGGTCAGCGGCTACAGCTTCGGCCACATCCGCGACCAGTTCACGCTCCCGATGGGCATCCGCGCCCGGCTCGACACCGACCGCCAGACCCTCACCCTGCTCGAACCCGCCGTGACCTAACAGCCGAGCCCGTGTCCCGATTGGGGTGTGACCCCAAGGTGTGACACGGGCTCGTCCACAGACTTCGGCGTAGAATGGGACGCATGCGAATACTCAAGCACAACGCGGTGGCTTATGTGCTGGCGCATCCCCTGGACTTCGCGCTTCAGTGCCTGAAAGGTTTCCGGGCCAACCAGGGGCTGTTGCTGGCCGGCGCCGTGGCCTACTACTCGCTGCTGTCCATCGTGCCGCTGCTGATGCTGGTGGTGGTCGCGCTTTCCCACATCATTCCTCAGCAGGAATTGCTGCAGATCATCGGCCGCTACCTTGAATGGCTGATCCCCGGCCAGTCGCAGGCCGTAGTGGCTGAGGTCGGTCACTTCCTCGACCACCGCGAGCTGGTGGGCTGGGCCCTGGTGCTGGTGATGCTGTTCTTCAGCTCCCTGGCTTTCTCGGTGCTGGAAAACGCCATGTGCTTCATCTTCCTGCACCGCGCCAAGGTGCGCCGCCGCCATTACCTGGTGTCGGCCATCCTGCCTTACTGCTACATCCTGTTCCTTGGCATCGGTGCGCTGGTGATGACCCTCGTCGCCGGCAGTCTGCAGGTGATCGGCAAAGAGAGCGTCCACCTGTTCGGCTACGAATGGTCGCTGCATGGCCTGTCCGGCGTGCTGCTCTATATGCTGGGCCTGGCCGGTGAAGTACTCATGCTGAGCTCGATCTACCTGGTGATGCCGGTCGGCCGCCTGTCGCTCTCGCATGCCGTGATTGGCGGCGCGACCGCCACCGCACTGTGGGAAATTGCACGCCATGTGCTGGTCTGGTACTTCAGCACCCTGTCCCAGGTCAACCTGGTGTACGGCTCGATGACCACCGCCATCGTCGTCATGTTCAGCCTTGAGATTGGCGCCACGCTGCTGCTGTTCGGCGCCCAGGTCATCTCCGAATTCGAGCGGGTCGGGCGCGGCGAGCAGAACAAGGCGCCGCACCGCCTGCAGACCAAGACCGCCTGTTAGCCGCGCAAAGTAATCGTGAAGCGCGCCCCGCCCAGGCTGGAGCCGCCGGCGACCAGGGTGCCGCCATGCAGTTGCACCGCCTTGCGGGCAATCGACAGGCCGAGGCCGAAGCCGCCCGTATTGCGGTCGCGGCTGCGGTCCAGCCGGTAGAAGGGCTCGAAAATGCGTTCGCGCTCGGTATCCGGAATGCCGGGGCCGTCGTCCTCGACCACCACCTGCACGACCGCGCCCGTGCGGCTTGCAGCCAGGCGCACCGAACGCGTACCGTATTTGAGCGCATTGCGCAGCAGGTTGCCGACCGCGCGTTCCAGCAGGCGCTGGTCGCCACTGAACTGGCCCAGGTTGGCGCCAAGCGCCATTTCAAGCACCATGCCTTCGGACGGCGGCAAGGTTTCGCGGCAATGCGCCAGCGCCGAGCCCAGGTCGAATGCGCGGCGTTCCAGGTGCGGTTCGGCATCCAGGCGGGTCATGCCGAGCAGTTCGTTGACCAGTTCCTTCAGTTCGCGCAGGTCGCCTTCCATGGCGTTGATGCGCTTGTCCAGCGCCGGGTTCTCCGCCGCATCGCGCAGCAGCTCCAGTGCGAACTCCAGCCGTGCGATCGGGGTGCGGATCTCATGCCCCACCGAATGCAGCAGGTTGCGCTGGGAGTCGAGCAGGCGCTCGATACGGTCGGCCATGTGGTTGATGCGCTCCGCCAGCGGGTAGATGCTGTCCTTGGGCTCCATGTGCGCCCGCGCCCCCAGTTCACCGCCGCCGAAGCGGTCCGCCACGTCGGATAGCTGCTGCAGCCCCTGCCAGTGCGCGCGCGACCATGCCGCAATTGGAATTAGCAGCACCAGGGCCACGATCAGGTAGCGCACCGCCTCCATCGACAATGCAAAGCCGATATCGATCGGCAGGTCCTGCGCCACCAGCGCTTCCTCGTTACTGCCGATATAGCGCTCGCCGACCAGGTCCACGCGCCGGTAAAACGCCTTGCGCCCGATATCGAGCACCACGTCGCCGCGCTCGAAGCCCGCGGCGTCGATGCCGGACAGCTGCCGCCGCACGTCGTTCAGCGGCACCAGCTCGAATCGCACGCCGGAAACTTCGCGCACCTTGTTCAGGCGGTCCAGCCACTGGTCGGCCGGCGCCTGGTCGATGTATTGCTCGAGGAGGAAGATCTGGGCCGCGGCCTGGCGCCGCGCAATCGAATCGAGGGGGTCGCCAAATAGGCGATTGATCGCGAAATAGACGATGAATGCCGCCGCACTGATGGACAGCATCACCAGTATGAAAAAACGGAAGAACAGGCGATTCATCAAGGCGCATTGTATAAGAAACAAGGCCCGGTCCGCGAACCGCCGTACAAATTTGCGACAAAAAGCGTACAGCTCAGGGCGGATTTTGGCGGCCGCCTTATATATGATTACGCTACCGCTTGGGTGAATTCGCAACGAATTTGATATAGGGAGCTGAGCGTTTTAGCGGCCTGGGAAGGTATTGCAATTACAATGACCGGCTATCCCAACCGTAGACGTTTTATATGCGACAGTACCTGTTCTTCGCCATCGCCAGCGCCTGCAGCACCGTAGCTGCGCAGACGCCGGCCACCAACCCGATGCCAGACGGCAGCCGGGATATGTATATTGTTATTGGCGCCCAGTCCGTGCCACGCTATGAAGGTTCGAGCGATAACCGTACCTTGGCAATGCCGGTACTGCAGGTCCAGTGGAGCAATGGCATTTTCGTGTCCGGCACCGCCCTGGGCTGGCACCTGTCGCAAACCCCATCGATGGAATTCGGCCCGATGCTGGCGTTGTCGCCGCGCCGCGACGAGGACGGCATCTCCTTCAGTTTCAGCGGCGTGTCGGAAGGCTCCGGCGCACGCATGGCCCATACCAGCCTGCGTCCTGGCGAATTCAGTGAGCGCGAGGAGTTCGATTCCAACCGGCTGCGCAATATGGACGTGGTCAAACACCGTGTCCTGGCCGGCGGTTTCTTCAACTACTACCTGTCGCCCAAGCTGCGCCTGACCAATACCCTGACCTATGGCAGCGGCAGGGACCGCAACGGCGCCCGTCTGCACACCGCCTTGCAGTACATAATGGCAGACGTGGCGCCCCACCACACGGTCGTGCTGTCGGCTGGCGTTTCGGTGGTCAACCGCGCCTACAGCGAAACCTGGTTCGGCATGACCCAGGACGAAGCCGACCGCTCTGGCCTCAAGAACGCATACCGTCCCGGCGCCGGCGTGCAGGACCTGCGCGCTGGCGTGCGCTGGAACTGGGCGCTGGGCCCAAGCTGGATGCTGACGTCCGGCGCCACGGTCAATCG
>JBCNOX010000555.1:0-3795 GCA_039593645.1 Pseudoduganella sp. | reverse complement strand
TAGACTGTTTGCATGAACTGGCAGCATTTCGACATCCGCATCCTCGACGCGCCGTTGGGCGCAGAAGTCATCGGTTACAGTCTGGAGCAGGAACAGGACGACAACGACACCGTCCGCCTGCAATCGGCCCTGCGCGACCACCATTTGCTGGTCTTCCGCGGCCAGCGCATTACGCCGCGCCTGCAACGCGAAGCCGGCCATCGGTTGGCCGCGCGGTCGCTGGCGCCTGCCGGCGAGACCACGTTCTTCGCCAACCTGCAATTGGCTTATGACACCCTGCCCTTGGGATTGCGGCGCCTGGTCCACAATGCGCGGGTCGCGCACGATGGAGCCGCCGGGGCGCAGCCTCTGGTGCGCCTGCATCCGGAAACGGGGCGCCGCGCCCTGATGTTCGCAGATCCGGCGGCCACTCTTGTGGTGGGTGCCAGCGCCGCCGAAAGTGAGGAATTGCTGCAGGAATTGAATGCCCATGTCGCCCGTGCCCAGCACCTGTATCGCCATCGGTGGCTGCCGGACGACCTGTTGTTTTGGGATCAATATAGCCTGATGCCCCTACCTATGAGCTGAAGCTGGCGCGGTTCTTGCAAGATAGGGGCATGAGCCGCAATCTACGCATCGTTTTGATCCACCCGCCGCACGAAAGTGAGGCACGCGCGCATGCCCTGCATGCCGGCCTGGCGGAGGCCGGGTACGACCTGGTCGCGTCGCTGCCGGCCGATTTCCACCTGCCCGAACACATCGCCCGCCTGCAGCCCGACATGATCATCGTCGACGCCGAGTCGGACGCGCGCGACGTGCTCGAACACATCGTCATTGCCACCCGCGACGAGCGCCGCCCCATCGTCATGTTCACCGAAGACGACAAGGCCGATTCCATGGAGGCGGCAATGGCGGCGGGGGTTTCCGCCTATGTGGTGGCGGGCTTGCAGCCCGAGCGCGTCAAGCCGGTGCTGGACGTGGCGCTGGTGCGCTTCAAGCGCGAACAGAAGCTGCTGGACGAGCTGGAAGGCACGCGCCTCAAGCTGGCCGAGCGCAAGCTGCTCGACCGCGCCAAGGGCATCCTGATGGCGCGCCAGGGCCTGACCGAAGACCAGGCCTTCCAGAAGCTGCGCAGCATGGCCATGAACAAAAACCTGAAGCTGGCCGAATTGGCGCAGCGCATCCTGGACGCGGAGGATTTGCTCGGCTGATGCACTGTTGTGGTGCGCTGCCGGCAGGAGTGATGTATGCAGATTGAAAAAGACATTGTCAGGATTGGCTTCAACCCGCTGACCGACTGCGCGTCGCTGGTGATGGCGTCCGTGCTTGGCCTGGACCGCAAGCATGGCATCCGCATCGTATTGAGCAAGGAAACTTCGTGGGCTGGCGTGCGTGACAAGCTGCTGACCGGCGAACTCGATGCCGCGCACGCGCTGTACGGGCTTGTCTATGCAACCCATCTCGGCGTGGGTTCGGCACGGCGCGATATGGCCATCCTGATGAATTTGAACCGTAACGGCCAGGCCATCACCCTGTCGCGCCGACTGGTGGAGGAGGGCGTGCGCGATGGCACCGGTGTTGCCGCCTTGTCGCACGAGCGCGAACTGCGCTGGGCCCAGACATTCCCGACCGGCACCCACGCCATGTGGCTGTATTACTGGCTGGCCGCATATGGCGTGCATCCGCTGCGCGAAGCGCGCGTGATCACGGTGCCGCCGGCCCAGATGGCAACCAACCTGGCGGCCGGCCACATGGACGGCTTCTGCGCCGGCGAACCGTGGAACCACCGCGCCGTGATGGATGGCGTTGGCGTGACCATCACCACCAGCCAGCAGATCTGGCCAGACCATCCCGAGAAGGTACTGGCCACCACCGCCGACTTCGTGCGCCGCCACCCCAACACCGCCCGCGCCCTCATTGCTGCCGTGCTGGAAGCGAGCCGCTGGATCGACGCCAGTGCCGCCAACCGCATGGCGATGGCCGAGATCATCTCGGCGGTCCCATACGTCAACACCGGCAAGGACGTGATCTGGCAGCGCATTCTTGGCCATTATGACGATGGCATGGGCCATACCTGGGAAGACGCGCACAGCATGCGCTTCCACCAGGAAGGCGCGGCCAACTTCCCTTACCTGTCGGACGGCATGTGGTTCATGACCCAGCAAAAGCGCTGGGGCCTGCTCAAGGCTTCGCCCGATTACCTGGGCGTCGCGCTCAAGGTTCACCAGGTCGCCCTTTATAAAGAGGCGGCGGAAATAACGGAGACTCCAATCCCTGCCAGCGCCTTGCGCAGTTCGGTGCTGATGGATGGAACCACCTGGGATGGCAGGGACCCCGAGCGCTACGCCGGCTCCTTCGACATCCGCATGTAGTGAAGGAGAACCCATGCAGGAAGCGGCCAAACCCTTGTCGGGCGAAGTATTCGGAGCGCTGATCAACCTGTCCGGCCGGCGCAGGTTCACCTCCCAAAGGCTGGTGCTGTACGCGGTGCTGGCAGCCCAGGGACAGGAAGGCGCCGCGGCCGTCGCCCGCGAAGCGCTCCAGCTGTTCCGCGACGCCCACCATATCCTGCTGAATGGCAGCGACACCTTGCCGGGCATTTTCTGCCCGGAGCTGGAAGAGGCGTACCATGGCCGCGCCGACGGCGCACGCCAGATCGCCGCCTTCATCGACCTCGCCCAGCGCGCGCTGGACAGCGGCAAGGCCGGCCCCGCACTGGAACAGTTGGTGGCCACCGCCACGCCGGTGCTGGCGGTACTGAACCAGATTACCGCTATCTATGAAGAGCAGTCCAAGAAACATGCCGTCCTGATGAAGAAGCAGCTGCGCGGCGTGATCACGGAAATCGAAACCATCGCCCGCCAGGCCAAGATGGTTACCTTCAATGCCCGCGTAGTGGCGGCGCGGGCCGGCCATGCCGGGCGCGAGTTCGCCGTGGTGGCCGGCGTATTGTCCAACATCACCACGGAAATCGACGACATGGTCAAGGCCGCGCTGCAGGCAACCAACGCCTGAGGCACGCACGCTTATGAGTCTTGGCGTGCGCTATTGCGGTGCACCATTGTTGGGCGCTTTGCACCGCCAGATGGCGAAAACCCGCATTTTGGCGGCACGGCAGGCGGTTTACCCCCGGCAAAGCGGCTGGCACAGGTCTTGCAAAGCATAGGTCAAGGGTCGGTCTAACGGAGGATCGGCAAAACCGGACAACGGCGTCCGCGCAGCGCTGCCTTCGATGGCAGTGGCTGTGCGGACGCCTTTTTGTTTTCAGGGACAAAAACCATGGCCAGCAAAGCGACCAGCATCAAACTGTTTTCTTTCTCAACGCCGCAGATGCGTGCCTTCCACCTCACCTGGATGGCTTTCTTCGTCTGCTTCTTCGCGTGGTTCGCCTGCGCGCCATTGATGCCCGTGATTAAAGGCGAATTCGGCCTGACCCCGGCGCAGATCGCCAATATCAATATCGCAGCCGTGGCCATCACCATCATCGTGCGCCTGGTGATTGGCCCGCTGTGCGACCGCTACGGCCCGCGCAAGGCTTATACCGGCCTGCTGCTGCTGGGCGCCATTCCCGTGCTGGGCGTGGCTGCGGCGCAGACCTATGAGAGCTTCCTGTTCTTCCGTCTTCTGATCGGCGCCGTCGGCGCTAGCTTCGTGATCACCCAGTACCACACGTCCGTCATGTTCGCGCCCAACGTGGTCGGCACCGCCAACGCGGCTGCCGCCGGCTGGGGCAATGCGGGCGGCGGCGTGGTGCAGTCGACCATGCCGATGATCATGGCCGCCATGATCATGATGGGCGTGAGCGAAACCATGGGC
>JBCNOX010000554.1:0-3797 GCA_039593645.1 Pseudoduganella sp. | reverse complement strand
CCGACTTCCAGAGCATGGAGTTCGAGCGCTACAGCATGCGCGTTTCGCAGCAGTCGAACGAGAGCGACAGCCAGAAGGAAACCAAAACCCTGCCAACGGCGGAGCTGATTGCCGCGGGCACCAACCCGGCCAAGGGCGAGCTGATGTGGCGCCTGTCCTTGCCGGTGGCTTGCCTGACGCTGTCGATGCTGGCCATTCCGCTGGGCTTCGTCAATCCGCGCGCGGGCAGTTCGGCCAACCTGATTCTCGCAGTCTTGATCTTCTTTACTTATAACAACCTGATCAACGTGTTCGAGTCCGGTATCCGGCGCGGCAGCTTCACGTTCGGCATGAGCTGGTGGCCACTGCACCTGGCGATGGCGCTGTCGGTGCTGGCATTGTTCGCCTGGCGCCTGAACGTGAATCACCGCTACCATCCGCGGGCGATGTGGGCGGCGTTCAAGCGGGGAGCGCGCAAATGAGCATCCTGCAACGCTACTTCTTCGTTTCGATCCTGCAGGCGGTCGCGTTCGCACTGGCGGCGCTGCTTGGACTGCAGGCATTCTTCGACCTGACCGGCGAGCTGCCTGTCGTCGGCAAGAACGGTTATGCCATGCAGCATGCCGCTTTGTTCACGCTGACGATGCTGCCCCAGCACGTGAACGAGGTGCTGCCGGTGGCGGCCCTGATCGGCACCATCTATGCGATGGCGCAATTCGCATCGACTTCCGAATTCACGATCATGCGCGCCTCGTCGATGTCTACGCTCAAGGCCGCGGTCATGGTTGGCAAGGTCGGCCTGGTATTGGTTGTGGTGGCCTTCATCTTTGGTGAGCTGATTACGCCGCGCCTGGCGCCGGTGGCGGAAAAGATCCGCCTGATGGGACGTGGCGCCACGGTGTCTTCGGAGTTCCGCTCAGGCATGTGGACCAAGGACATTATCAAGAGCGAAGGCATGACCGGCGAAGTGCAAGGCACGCGCTTTTTCAACGTGCGGGAAGTGCGCTCGGACGGCCAACTGGTGGACGTCAAGCTGTACGACTTCGACAAGCATTTCCGACTGCGCTCGCTGACCTTTGCCGAGACGGCCACATTCAAGGGCAACAATACCTGGCTTTTGAATAAAGTGACGGAGAACATCTTCAGCAATCCGGCCCTGGCGGTGGAAGGTGCGCAAGCCAACCTGGCAAACAATTACGCGCAAGCCAGCAGCGCGGTGGAAATCAGGCGGCATGACAGCAAGGAGCTTATTTCCGAGATCACGCCGAAAATCCTGTCGGTGTCCGCCTCCGATCCGGAACACATGTCGGCCAATGAACTGGCCGTCTATACCCGCCACCTGCAGGAAAACAAGCAGGGCACGGAGCGCTTCAAGATCGCCTTCTGGAAAAAGCTGTTCGATCCGCTGGCCATCTTCGTGCTGATGGCGCTGGCGCTGCCGTTCGCTTACCTGCATACCCGCGCTGGCGGCGTGAGCCTGAAGATCTTCATCGGCATCATGATTGGCGTCAGCTTCCTGCTGGTGAACACGCTGTTCTCGCATATCGGCGTGCTGTCGGCGCTGCCGGCCTTCCTGACGGCGCTGATGCCAAGCCTGCTATACCTGCTGCTGGCGCTTGGGGCCCTTTACTGGGTGGAGCGGCACTAGCATGGGCGGCCGCGCACTGGTGCTGTTCGCCCATGGCGCCCGCGCTGCCAGCTGGGCGGCGCCGTTCGAGCAATTGCGGGACATGGTCGCGGCGCGTGCGCCGGACGTCGACGTTTCGCTGGCTTTCCTGGAATTGATGTCGCCGCGCCTGCCGGAGCAGGTGGCGGCGCTTGTCGCGCGGGGCGTTAATGACGTGACGGTGGTGCCGGTGTTCCTGGGGCAGGGCGGCCATGTGCTGCGTGACCTGCCGCTGATCCTTGATGAGATGCGCCTGGCGCATCCCGGCGTGGCGATTCGCGCCGTTGGCGCAGTGGGGGAGGACCCCACCGTGCTGCGGGCGATGACGGATTACTGCTTGTCGTCGTTGCCTTTGGCGTGAGCCACCATGGCAGCAATGGTGCTGCCAGGATTGTCGAATTCGCGCTGCACGGCGTCGCGCAGTGCTTCCGATTTCAGGGCCTCGAGTGCAGCGGCGCTGGCTTTGGCCACTTCCTCGTCTTCGCCCAGGCGGCGGAATACTTCCACCACCAGCCGTACTTCCTTCGTGTAGTTCAGCACGAACGCCAGCAATTGCGGGGCGGACGAAGTATTGCCGCGCCTGGCCAGGTCTTCGGCGAAATCGTTGACGCGCTTGGCGAGGGCGGTGATGCGGGCCACCGGGTCCGGCAGGTAGCGGCGCGCCAGCTGGAAATCTTCCACCGCAACCAGGGCCGGCAAGGCCAATTCGGCGCAATCCTTGGCCAGTTCCGGGAGCTGGGCGTCGATCTGCGTGAACAGCTCGTGGGTGGCGCGGTCGTCGCCCAACGCGCTGTTGATGGCGCTGACGTCATGGAAGCGGCCCAGCGTGGCGCTGCCGTTCAGGATGCGCTGGGTGTCGCGGTCGCGGATGGCTTGCAAGGCGCGGCGCGCCAGCGGGAATTGTTCGGCGAGGTAGATCCAGTCGCGCAGGGCGAAGGACAGGCGAACGCCAGCCAGGGTCGGATCTTCTTCCAGCGCATGCTCGTGGAACCACAAGTGGTCGCGCAGGGCGTCTTCGTATTTGCCTGCCAGGCGCGCATTGCGTGCGCGCTCCAGGACTTCGTGGGCTTGGCTCATCTTGTTCCTCTTCTTGGGGAGGACGGTATTTTACGCCCAAACCGGTAAACCGGTGTCAGACCCGCAGGGTCTGACACCCCGTCACGCGGCGGCTGCTGGCCGAGGTGCCTGACCCTGCGGGTCAGGCACCGGTTTACCGGTTTTGGTGTGGCCGGGGCGCCATGGCTTTGCCCAGCATGACCAGCACCGGACCATGCGCCGCCGGCAGGCCGTGCGCCAGTTCTGCCAGGGTAATGCGTTCCACCCGCTGGTCGGGTCGGCTGACGTTTTCGATCACCACAACCGGTGTATCCGGCGAGCGCCCCTGCGACAGCAGGTTGTTGGCGGTGGCGATGGCTTCGCGCCCGCCCATGTATTGCACCAGCGTGTCGGTGGACGGGATGGTGAGTTCATCCGGATGGCCCGGCGCGGTGGAGGAGGTGAAGAACGCCACGCTGCGGGCGACGCCGCGCTTGGTCAGCGGCTGCCGTGTCGCCGCGGCGGCAGCCACTGCGGTGGTGATGCCGGGAACGACTTCGACTTCGATGCCGTGCTGCTCGAGCGCCGTCAATTCCTCGTCGGCGCGGCCGAACAGCATCGGGTCGCCCCCCTTGAGGCGCACCACCACGCCGTAGCGCGCTGCACAGTCAACCAATTGCTGGTTAATCAGGCCTTGGGCGGTGGAACGCTGGCCGGCGCGCTTGCCGACCGAGATCTTCTCCGCTTGCGGGCAGAGTTGCAGCATTTCTTCCGTCACCAGCGCGTCGTACAGCACCACGTCGGCCTGCGCCAACAGCCGTGCGCCACGCATGGTGATCAGGTCCTGCGCCCCGGGTCCAGCTCCAATCAAATACACTTTCCCGTATGGCATTGCGCAGGCCCTTTCTTGGCGAAGCTTATTCGCCGAGGCGGATCATGCCGGCGGCTACTGTCTGGTGTGTGACTTCATCGATCAGGATGAAGGCGCCGGTGGCGCGGATATCCGAATAGGCATCGGCCGCCAGCGGTTGCTGCACGGTCAGCGCAATGCGCGCCACGTCGTTCAGCTTCAACGCATCCGCATCGTGCCGTTGCTGGGTGTTGATGTCAAGGATGG
>JBCNOX010000553.1:0-3825 GCA_039593645.1 Pseudoduganella sp. | reverse complement strand
GATGCTGCCGTGTTCGAAACCGCCCGTGGCGGCATCCTGCGCGAAGGCCTGGCCTACGACCGCTGCAAAGTGGCCGTGGTGACCAATATCGGCGCCGGCGACCACCTGGGCCTGAACTACATCACCACCGTGGAAGACCTGGCGGTGCTGAAGCGTGTGATCGTGATGAACGTCGACGAGCACGGCTATGCCGTGCTGAACGCGACCGACCCGATCGTGGCTGCGATGGCGGCCAAGTGCAAAGGCAAGGTGATCTTCTTCGGCGCGGACCGCTACCATCCGGTGGTGGCGACGCACCTGGCGCAAGGCAAGCGCACTGTGTACATCGAGAACGGCCAACTGGTGGCGGTGGAAGGCAAGAACGAGCAGCGTATTCCGCTGGCGGACGTGCCGATCACTTTCAACGGCACCATCGGCTTCCAGGTGGAGAACACCATGGCGGCGGTGGCTGCCGCCTGGGCTGCGGGCATCGACTGGGATTCGATCCGTCGCGGCCTGCTGACCTTTACCACCGACAGCCATAATGCGCCGGGCCGCTTCAATATCTTCAAGTACCGCGGCGCGACTGTGATTGCGGACTATGGCCATAATCCGGATGCGATGCTGGCACTGGTGCAGGCGGTGGATGCGATGCCTGCCAAGCGCCGCTCTGTGGTGATTTCCGGCGCGGGCGATCGTCGCGACCAGGATATCCGTGAGCAGACTGAGATCCTGGGCAAGGCGTTTGACGATGTGATCCTGTATCAGGATGCCTGCCAGCGCGGGCGTGCCGACGGCGAGGTGGTGGGCTTGCTGCGCCAGGGCCTGGAGGGCGCCACCCGCACCACCCGTATCGACACCATCACCGGTGAATTCATTGCGATCGATACCGCCATGGATCGTTTGCAGGATGGCGACCTTTGCCTGATTCTGGTGGATCAGGTAGAGGAGTCGCTGCGGCATATCGCCAACCGGATTGCTGCGGGCTAAAAGCGGTAAACCGGGTCTGACCCGCAGGGTCAGACCCCCTACGGTATCACGGCCGCAGGCCGAACCCGCGGCCGTTGATCTGACAGTGTCTGACCCTATGGGTCAGACACTGGTTTGCCGGTTTTCAGGCGACCAGCGCAGCCTTCGGCATCACCAGCCGTGCCGTCTCACCTTCAACAAACTGCGCCGCAAACACGCGCTTCTCAGACTCGACTTCCCCGTCAGCTTCAATCAGGTTGCAAATCAGATCTGCAGTTGCCACTGCCATCTTGTGCAATGGCTGCTTCAAGGTCGTGAGCTCGTAGCTCAGCCAGTGCGACCCCTCGACCGCATCGCACCCCACCACCGACATCTGCGACGGCACGTCGATATGCAAATGCTGGCGCGCCGCGTCAACGCAGCCCATCGCCATCGCATCATTTCCGCAAATCACCGTATCCGGCACCGCGCCGATGCGCGCAATCAGCTCATGCAGCCCCGCCACGCCGCTGGAATAGTCAAAGCAGCCATGGAACACTGGCGCCTCCGGCAGTCCCAGCTCCGCGATCCGGTCCAGCGCCCCGCGCAAGCGTTCGCGCGCCACCGAGTTCTGGGCCGGCCCGCCGATCAGGGCAAACTGCCGATGCCCGGCGCCCGCCAGGCGCGTTACCAGCGCACGGGTGGCCTCATACTGGTCGCACAGCACCGTGTTGACGTCCAGGTCACGCAAATGGCGGTTGAACACCACCAGCGGCACTTTCCTGCGCTTGAATTCCTGGACATGCGCCTCGGTCAGCCTGGAAGCGGCCACCACGCCGTCCACCTGGAATTGCCAGATCTCGGTCAGGATCTTCTCAACTTCGCCCTCGTGCTGCATGGTGAAGAGCAGGGCGCGCTTGCCGCGGCGGTTGAGCTGCTGGCTAAGCTCCGATAAAGCCGCCGGGTTGTACAGCATGCTGGTATGCGACACCACGATCGCCACGATATTGGTGCGGCGCGTAATCAGGCTGCGCGCGGCAGCATTCGGGATGTACTCCAGCCCTTCGGCAGCCTTCATCACCCGCGCATAAGTCGCTTTCGATACGCTGGCGCCGGGCTTGAAGCAGCGTGAAACCGCCGATTGAGAGACGCCTGCCACCAGCGCAACGTCATAGGACGTGACGCGGCGGCCCTCCCGTAGGATGATGGCCTTTTGTTCGGCAAGGCTGATCACAGGTTGTGGCGTGGTTGGGCGCATGAATGCGGGGGCTACGGCAAGATTGCTTGCGATTTTGAAAATAGACTCCCAATCTTACCACATGGCAATTGTTTCCCAATGTTTCTGCACGGCAGGTGCGGCCGGGTGTGGCGCCCAAGCCGCGCCGCGCTCTGTTAAAATACCGCCCCTTTTGGTTTCGGATGATTAAGATGGCACAGGCTTGCGGCATCGACTTTGGCACCTCCAACTCCACCGCCGGATGGGTGCGCCCCGGCCAGCCGATCATGCTGGAACTCGAAGATGGCAAGATGACTTTGCCGTCCGTGGTCTTTTTCAATGCGGAAGACGAGGAAACCAGCTACGGCCGCGCCGCCCTGGCCGAATACCTGGCCGGCTGCGAAGGGCGCCTGATGCGCTCCCTGAAAAGCCTGCTGGGCACCAGCCTGATTGAGGGCCAGACCGAAGTTGGCGGCCGCGCGCTGCCTTTCCGGTTGCTGCTGTCGCAGTTTATTGGCGAAGTGAAGCGCCGTGCCGAGAGTGCAGCCGGGCGCCATTTCGAGCATGTGGTGATGGGGCGCCCGGTCCACTTCATCGACGACGACAAGGCTGCCGACCAGCTGGCGGAAGATACGCTGGCCGAGATCGCGCGCAGCGTCGGCTTCCGCGAGGTCGCCTTCCAGTATGAGCCGATTGCGGCGGCATTCGAATACGAATCCCAGATCGACCGCGAGGAGCTGGTCCTGATTGCCGACATCGGCGGCGGTACGTCCGACTTCACCCTGGTGCGCCTGGGCCCGGATCGTGTGGCGCGCCCCGAGCGCGTGGACGATATCCTCGCGACCGGCGGCGTGCATATCGGCGGTACCGACTTCGACAAGTATCTCAGCCTGTCGAGCGTGATGCCCTTGCTGGGCTATGGAAGCCAGTTCCTGAGCGGCGCGGAGGTGCCGTCCAGCTACTATTTCAACCTGGCGACCTGGCACACCATCAACCAGGCCTATACCCGCAAAATGCAGGCGCAGCTGACCGAGATGATCCGCGATGCGCGCGAGCCGGCCAAGCTGGAGCGCCTGCAGCACCTGATCGAGGAACGCGCCGGCCACTGGCTGGCATTGAAAGTGGAGGAGGCCAAGATCGGCCTGTCCACGGCCGACAACGTGCAGCTCAGCCTGGAGCGTTTCACGCCGCCGCTGCTGCTGGACGTGACGCGCGGCGCTTTCGACGCCGCGGTGGAGCACCTGGTGTCCAGCGTCGGCGCTACCGTGACGCAGTTGCTGGCCGATGCCGGGGTGCAGCCGGGCCAGGTCGACACCATCTTCTTTACCGGCGGTTCGAGCGGCGTGCGCCTGCTGCGCGAGCGCATTGCCGCGCTGGTGCCGGGGGCGCGCCGCGTCGAGGGCGACCTGTTCGGCAGCATCGGCGCCGGTCTCGCACGTGATGCATTGCGCAAGTTTGCATAATCTGCCTAAAATAGCCGCCGTGAAGAAAGCCAATCGCCATTTCCTGCACGTCTTGCTCGCGGTGCTGCTGGTCCTGTCCCAGCAGCTCGGGATGGCGCACGCGATTTCGCACTGGTCGGACTTCCGCAACGGCAGTGAACAGCAGCAGGCAACCGATGTCGATGGCAATGGCCTGAGCGCCGGCCTGGCGCTGGACCACAACTGCAGCCAGTGCGCGGC
>JBCNOX010000552.1:0-3829 GCA_039593645.1 Pseudoduganella sp. | reverse complement strand
AGGCCTGCATGCGCGCGGCCACGTTGTTGACCAGTTCGCGGGCGCGGTAGTCGAAGCCGGTACGCGCGTCGCGTTCGGCATCGAGATGGGCGCCCCACCAGACGCTGCCGGTCGCCGTCAGGCAAAGCGCCGCCACCAGCCCTGCCAGCAGGCGGGGTTGGAGCAGGCGTTGGAGCAGCGGGCTGGCAGGTGGCCTCGGCATACCTGCATCTTAATTTGTTCAGGGCGAAATAATTGCCCTATAGAAAAAGTCAATCGGCACTAGTTTCGTGATTGCCACTCGAGGCGGCCTGATACAGGCGGTAGCCACGCGCGCGCAGTTCGCAGGCCGGGCAGGTGCCGCAGCCATAACCCCAGTCGTGCAGTGCGCCGCGTTCGCCCTTGTAGCAGGTGTGGGTTTCGGCACGGATCAAGTCGACCAGTTGCTGGCCGCCGAGGCGTTCGGCCAGTTGCCAGGTTTGCGCCTTGTCCAGCCACATCAGCGGGGTTTCCAGCTTGTTGCGGGTATCCATGCCCAGGTTCAGGGCCACTTGCAGCGCCTTCATGGTGTCGTCGCGGCAGTCGGGATAGCCGGAGAAGTCGGTTTCGCACATGCCGCCCACCAGCACGGTCAGGCCGCGGCGATAGGCCAGGGTGGCGGCCACGGTCATGAACAGCAGGTTGCGGCCGGGGACGAAGGTGTTCGGCAAGCCGTTTTCCTGCATCACGATCTCGATGTCTTCAGTCATGGCCGTCTTCGACAGCTGCGAGATCAGGCCCAGGTCGACCATGTGGTCGTCGCCCAGGCGCCCGGCCCATTCCGGCTTCACGCTACGGATCTGCTGCAGCACGCGCGGGCGCACGGTCAGTTCGATCGCGTGGCGCTGGCCGTAGTCGAAGCCGATGGTTTCGACGCGAGGATAACGGTCCAGGGCCCAGGCCAGGCAGGTGGTCGAGTCCTGTCCACCGCTGAACAGGACCAGTGCGGCGTCGTTTGTCAGCATCGCAGTCTTTCTTTGAGGTCTATTTACAATCAATCATTAAGTGGCCGACAAGATTGCGGCTGATCCGGTAACATTCGGTTTCGACTTTCCAGATCACAGACCACGAATTTTGGCACAAACCGGCATAAAAGTATTGAGGGGCCTTGTCTTGGGCTGCGCTGCCCTGCTGCTGCCCTTGCTGGCGGCTGCCCAGGGCTGGACCTACCAGGTCCGCATTCACGCGCCAGGCGCGCTGGAGTCCCTTCTCGAAGATAACCTTGACCTGGTGCGCTACCGCACCAACGAGCGCATGGACCGCGACCAGCTGCAGCGCATGCTGCGCGCGGCGCCGGAGCAGATCAAGACGCTGGTTGCGACTGCCGGTTACTACACGCCGGCGGTGAATATCCGCCTGGACGAAAGCGGCACGCCGACCGTGGTCGTCGATGTCCAGCCTGGCGAGCCGGTGCTGGTGGGCGAAGTCGAGATCGTGCTGGAGGGTTTCGATTCCTCCTCGGGCACGCCGTTTGACAAGAATGCGCTGAAGGCTGGCTGGGGCTTGCCGGCCGGCGCCGTGTTCCGCCAGGATGAATGGGAAAGGGCCAAGCGCGACATCCTGCGCGCAGTGGTGCAGACACGCTATCCGCGCGCGCAGCTGGTGTCCAGCGAGGCGGTGGTCGACCCGGAAACCCGCCGCGCACTGCTGCACGTGGCGCTCGACAGCGGGCCGGAGATGCGCTTCGGCGAGCTGAAGATCGAGGGCTTGCGGCGCTATCCGGAGTCGGTGGTGCGCAACCTGAACCCGATCAAGCCGGGCGACTACTACAGCGAAGCGGCGCTGCAGGCTTACCAGGGCAAGCTGCAGGAGACCGGCTACTTTTCCAACGTCGACGTCAGCGCCGACCTGTCGTCCATCCTGGGCGAGCAGATCGAGGCCGCCGAGGAAAAGGCCGAAGGCGTGCCGCAGCCAAGGTCGATGGCGCCGCTGCCGCTGCTGGTGCGGGTGGTGGAGAACAAGCGCAAGAACGCCAGCGTGGGTATCGGTTTCAGCACCAATACCGGGTACCGCATGTCGGGCACCTACGACGACCTGAACGTGTTCGGCCTGAAGATGAAGAGCGCGCTGACGCTGGAAACCAAGCGCCAGCAGGCGCGCAGCGATTTCTACTTCCCCACCACGGCGGACGGCTACAACGACAGCTTCGGCGCGGCGGTGGAACGCAAGGATATCGAAGGCGAGATCACGCGCACCGCGTCGGTCGCAGCCAAGCGCGCCTGGGGCACGCCCATGCTGGAGCGCAGCATCTCGATCGAATACCTGAACGAGAGCAAGACCGTGAACCGCGTGCTGTCCTCGCACAGCCAGTCGCTGCCGATCACCTATGCCGCCACCTGGCGCAAGGTGGACAACCTAGTCTTCCCGACCAAGGGCTATGTGCTGAACGCCACGCTGGGCGGCGCGCTGCTGCCGGTGCTGACGGACGAAAAATTCATCCGTGCCACGGCGCGCGGCATTACTTACCGGCCGCTCAGCCCGAAGTCCACCGTGATCCTGCGGGCGGAATTCGGGGCTTTGGGGTCGGCCCACCAGGAAGGCGTGCCGACCACCTACCTGTTCCGCGCCGGCGGCGACAACTCGGTGCGCGGCTATGCCTACCAGGAGCTGGGCGTGGAGCAGGGCGAGGCGACGGTCGGCGGCCGCTTCCTGGTCACCGGCAGCGCGGAATACCAGTACTGGTTCAAGCCTACCTGGGGTGCGGCGGTGTTCTATGACGCCGGCAATGCGTCCAATTCGCTGGGCGGCCTGCGTCCCAAGTCCGGCTACGGCGTCGGCGCGCGCTACAAGAGCCCCGTCGGGCCGATCAACGTCGACGTCGCATATGGCCATGCCACCAAAAAGGCGCGGCTGCACTTCTCGCTGGGATTCACGTTCTGATGGATACGCCACGCACCCCGCCTGCGGCCGACGCGCCGCCACCGGCCTTCAAGCGCAAATGGCTGCGCCGCACCCTGGTCGGCGGCGGCGTAACGCTGGCCGTGCTGGGCGGCGCGGTATGGCTGCTGGGGCGCGAGACCACGCTGCAGCAGATCGTCGCGCAAGTGGCCCGCTCCAGCGGCGGCCAGATCGTCGTCACCGGCGTGAGCGGCTCGCTGTACGGGCGCATGCATATCGGGCGCATCGTGTATCGCGACGAATCGAGCGTGCTCACGCTCGACGACATCAACATCAACTGGTCGCCGCTGCAGTACTTCAGTGAAGGCGTGGCGATCAGCGAGCTGCACGTGGCGCGGGCCGAATCGCGCAGCACCGGGCCTTCCAAGCCGGCCAAGATGCCGGCGTCGATCACGCCGCCGTTCCGCCTGAGCATTGCGGATGGCCGCGTCAGCACGCTGGCCCTGGTCGGCGCAGACGGCAGCCGCACCGAACTGCGCGCCATCAAGCTGCAGCTGCAGGGCGACGGCCAGCACTGGCAGCTGAAAAACGCCAGCGCAGAGACGCCGATCGGGGCGCTCGCCGCCGCTGCGGAGATCTCCACGACACGTCCGTACCAACTGAGCGCCACCGCGGCCCTCGCGCCGATCCCCCCTGCGCCTGCGGCCCGCCCAAGCGGTTCCGCCGTGACGCCACCCGGCGCGCCGGCGGCAACGCCGCCCGACCCGAGCCTGGTCCAGCGCAGCGCGACGCGGCTGGAGCTTGCCGCCAGCGGCGACCTCGCGCAACTGAAGCTGGACGTCAAAGGCACATCGCACTACGCCAACGGCGACGGCACCATCGTGCTGGCGCCATTCGACGCCCTGCCCCTGCGCAGCATCCGCCTGCAGGCGCGCGACGTCGATCCTGCCCGCTTCGACCCGGCCTGGCCGAC
>JBCNOX010000551.1:0-3849 GCA_039593645.1 Pseudoduganella sp. | reverse complement strand
CGGCATCAATGGCGGACGAGGTGCCGGCGGCCAGCCTGGAGCGCTACTTTGTCCGCAGCGGCAAGCAATTCCGGGTACGGCAGGGGGTGCGCGAGATGATTACCTTCGCCAGCCATAACCTGCTGCGCGACCCGCTGTTTTCCGGCCTGGACCTGGTCACCTGCCGCAACTTCATGATCTACCTTGACCGCGTGATGCAGCGCCACGTCCTGCAGCGCTTCCACTTCGGGCTGGCGAGCGGCGGCTATCTGTTCCTGGGCAGCGCCGAGTCGGCCGACCTGGTGCCCGAACTGTTCGCACCAGTCGACCGCGCCAGCCGCATTTACCGAGCCCGCGTGGTCGAGGGGCGCCAGGCCGATACCCCGGCTGCCAGCTGGCCGGTGCCGCGGGCGCCGTTGCAGCGGCGCATTTCCGCGGCGGCGCCGGTGCATGGCTCGGCGGCGCAGGCGGACGAGTCGCTGCAAGGCTTGCGCGAGCGGCTGGCCCAAGCGGAAAGCGGCTGGGAAGAGCTGCAATCGAATAATGAAGAACTGTCGACCCTCAATGCCGAGCTGAAAGCGCGTCTCGAAGAAACCGGGTCGGCAAACGATGACCTGAACAATCTGATTGGTTCGGTCGACCTGGCCACCGTTTTCGTCGATCCCGGCCTGCTCGTCAAGCGTTTCACGCCGCGCGCGGCCACCATTTTCAACCTGATCCCGCGCGACGTCGGCCGCAGCCTGCTGGACATCACGCACCGGCTCGATTACCCCGCCATGGCTTCCGACGTCGCGCGGACGTTCGACACCCTGCAGCCGATGGAGCGAGAAGTGTCCGGCACCGATGGCCGCCACTACATCGCACGCATCCGTCCCTACCGTACCGGTGACGATACGATTGCCGGCACTGTCCTGACGTTTCTCGATATCAGCCAGCGCCGCGAGGCAGAGCGTGCGGCGCGCGCCATTGCAAGCGACCAGGAATTCCTGTTGCGGCTGGGCGACAGCCTGCGCCCGCTGGGCGATCCGATGCAGCTGCTGGCGCTCGGCTGCCGCCTGCTGGGGGAGCGGCTGGCGGTAACGCGGCTGGCATACGCTGAAATCCGCGAGGAGCGCTATGCCGTGCTGCCAGGTTTTGCCGCTGGCGCGACGCCGCTGCACGGCGAGGGCGCAGCCGATATGCTGGAACCGGCGGCGCTGGCGAGCTGGCGTGCCGGCGAGATTTACGCGGTTCCGGATCTGTCGCGCATGCCGGACGGTGGTAATGGCGATGAGGCGCAGGGCCTGTCCGGCCTGGCGCGCGGCCGCGGAGCGCTGCTCGCCGGCGCCTGCCGCAAAGGCGAGAGATGGCTGGGCTTTTACCTGGCCTGCCAGGACCAGCCGCGTGAATGGCGCCATTTCGAACTGACACTGTTTGCGGAGGCGATAGCGCGCATCGGTGTTGAGTTCGAACGCGCGCGGGCGCAGGCTGCCTTGCAGGCCAGCGAGGTACGGCTGCGCGCGCTGCTGCGCGGCCTGGCCCACGCCAGTTGGGAGACCGATGCCACCGGCGAAGGCAGCAGCAATTGGCTCGATGCCGTGCATCCCGATGATCGGTCCCGCGCGCAGGACGTGTGGCGCGCAGCGGTGCATACGGGAAGGGCGATGGAAACCGAAATCCGCCTCCAGCAGCCTGGCCGGAAAGGGCATCGCGCCAGCATGCTGGCCACGCCACTGCTCGATGAACAGGGCGATGTTCGCAACTGGAGCGGCTGCATCATCGATATCGACGAGCGCCCTGCCGCGCCATCGGGTAGCATATAGCCATCTATAACTACCTTGGCATGGCGATGGAAAATACGATGCACTGGTCGGCGCACGAGCTGTCGATGACGGTTTTGATGACGCCCGACATGGCGAACTTCTCGGGCAATGTGCACGGCGGCGCCATCCTCAAGCTGCTGGACGGCGTGGCGTACGCCTGCGCCAGCCGCTATTCGGGCAGCTACGTGGTGACGCTGTCGGTGGACCAGGTGATGTTCCTGCAGCCGATCCACGTGGGTGAACTGGTGACCTTCCTGGCATCGGTCAACTACACCGGCACCAGCTCGATGGAAGTGGGCATCCGCGTGGTGGCGGAAGATATCCAGAAGCGCCTGGTGCGCCATGCGAACAGCTGCTACTTCACGATGGTGGCGGTGAGCCAGGACCGCAAACCGCAGGCGGTGCCGCCGCTGGTGCCGCAGACGCCGGAGCAGATCGCGCGCTGGGAAAAGGCGAAGCTGCGCAAGGCCGCGCGCCAGCAGGTGGCGGCAGCGGCCAAACAAGCCTGAGAAACCTGCTTACACCGGGCGGCGATGGTTCGGATAGACCAGCGTGCGCAGCGCGATCGGCTGCGGCACGCCCATCGCGAACAGGAATTCGGCGGCGCGGCGCAAGCCTACTTCGGGCAGCGCGGCCACGGCCTGGTTGATGATGTCGCGCGTCCGGTGGTCGCTGCGAACTTGCTGTCGATGCAGGTCTACGCTGTTCATGTCCACTCTCCTTATCTCCTCAGGCTCGCAGTCGGCGGGGCGCCGCGCTGGCTAGTTGCTTGCCTTCCTGCAACATCTGGCGCATCCCCGATGCGTCGACAGGACGGCTGAAATAAAAACCCTGGATCTCGTCGCAGCCATGGCGGCGCAGGAACTCAAGCTGCTCTTCAGATTCTACCCCTTCCGCGATCACGCGCAACTCAAGGTTGTGCGCGAGCGCGATAACCGATACCACGATGGCCGCATCGTCGGCATCGGTGGCGATGTCGTTGACGAAGGAACGATCGATCTTCAGCACGTCGATCGGGAAATTGCGCAGGTAGGACAGGCTCGAATAGCCGGTGCCAAAATCGTCGATCGACAGCGCCACGCCCAGCGACTTCAGTTCATGCAGCAGGTTCACGCCTTGTGCCACATCGTGCATGAACAGGCTTTCGGTCAGTTCCAGTTCCAGCGCGGAGGGCGGCAGGCCGGTTTCTTCCAGCACGGCGGCGATGGACGACACCAGCTCGGGCTGCGCGAACTGGCGCGCCGACAGGTTGACTGCCATGCGCAAGTCATTGAAGCCGGCGTCGCGCAGCAAGCGCGCCTGCTGGCAGGCGGTGCGCAGCACCCAGGCGCCGATCGGGACGATCAGCCCCGTTTCCTCGGCCAGGCTGATGAAGCGCGCCGGCGGCACCATGCCCAGTTCCGGATGCTGCCAGCGCAGCAACGCTTCCATGCCGACGATGGCGCCGCTGGCCAGGTCGACCTGCGGCTGGTAGTGCAGCACGAATTCGCCGCGCTCCAGCGCGTTGCGCAGGGCGCTTTCGATGCGCAGCCGTTCCTGCGCCTCGTCGTTCATGGCCGGCTGGTAGAACTGGAAAGTGTTGCGGCCCAGCTTCTTGGCCGAATACATGGCAATGTCGGCGTGTTCGATCAGGTGTTGCGCCGGCGTGCCGTCGGCATCGTAGACGGCAACGCCGATCGAGCAGGTGACGAAGAATTCCTTGCCCTCCAATAGAACGGGCTGCGCCAGCGCCTTCATCACGCGTTCGATGATGGCGGGCGACAGCTGTTCATCGGGGTACTGGCTGAGGATCGCCACGAATTCGTCGCCGGACAGGCGCGCCACGGTATCGCTTTCGCGCACGCTCGATTGCAGCCGGCTCGCCACCGTCTGCAGCAGCTGGTCGCCGGCCTTGTGTCCCAGGCTGTCGTTGACGAACTTGAAGCGGTCCAGGTCGATCAACACCACCCACATCGGCAGGCCGCTGCGGTTGGCGTAGGCGATGGCCTGCTGCAGGCGGTCCTGCAGCAGCACGCGGTTGGGCAGGCCGGTCAGCACGTCGTGGTGGGCGATGTGCTGGATGCGCTGC
>JBCNOX010000550.1:0-3851 GCA_039593645.1 Pseudoduganella sp. | reverse complement strand
GGCCGACATTGCGTCCGACTGGCCCGCGCGGCCCGCGCCGGACCTGTTGATCGCCCTGCACGCCCGCCGCTCAGCAGAACCGCTGGCGCGCTTCTGCGCCGCGTACCCCAATCGCCCAAACATCCTGGTGCTGACCGGCACCGACCTGTATCGCGACATCCATGGCGACGCCGACGCGCAAGCTTCGCTGGAGCGCGCCACCGCACTGGTCCTGCTGCAGCCGGCCGGCCTTACCGAATTGCCGCCCCACCTGCGCGCCAAAGCGCACGTCATCTATCAATCCGCGCCGGCATTGCAGCCAGCCGCCCGCAGCACAGCGTCGCAGCACCACGACATCCTGATGGTTGGCCACCTGCGCGAAGAAAAAGACCCGCGCACCTTTATGCAGGCTGCCGCCCACGTGACCGCCCGCACCGCGCGCCTGGTCCACATCGGCGGCGTCCTCGATGCGGCGCTGGGCGCTGCCGCCACCGCAGCCAACGCAGCCTGGCCCGGCCGCTACCAGTGGCTGGGTCCCATGCCCCACGCCGAGACGCGCCAGCGCCTGAAACACGCCCACGCCATGGCCATCTGTTCCCGCATGGAAGGCGGCGCCAACGTCATCATCGAGGCCGTGACCAGCGGCGTTCCCGTGCTGGCCAGCGACATCAGCGGCAACCGCGGCATGCTGGGCGACGACTACCTCGGCTACTTCCCGCTGGGCGACGCGCAAGCGCTGGCCACCTTGATCGACAAAAGCATCAACGTGCCCGGCTGGTACGCAACCCTGAAAGAACAATGCGCCCAGCGCGCCAGGCTTTTCACTCCCCAAGCTGAGCAGGCAGCCCTGCTCGACTTGGTGGATAATCTGCTCCATACGAACTGAAAGACCCCATCATGAGCACTGAACCAATCAAACTCACTTCCTTCTCCCACGGCGGCGGCTGCGGCTGCAAGATCGCGCCCGGCGTGCTGTCCGAAATCCTGAAGAACACCAACGGCTTCCCCGTGCCGAAGGAACTGATGGTCGGTATCGAAACCGCCGACGATGCCGCTGTCTACAAACTCAATGATGAACAGGCCCTGATCGCCACCACTGACTTCTTCATGCCGATCGTCGACGACCCCTTCGACTTTGGCCGTATCGCTGCCACCAATGCAATCTCCGATGTGTACGCGATGGGTGGCACCCCGATCATGGCGCTGGCCCTGGTCGGCATGCCGGTCAACAAACTGCCGATCGACGTGATCGGCAAGATCATCAAAGGCGGCGAATCGATCTGCAACGAAGCGGGCATTCCGATTGCAGGCGGCCACACCATCGATTCCGTGGAACCGATCTACGGCCTGGTAGTACTGGGCCTGGTGCATCCGTCGAAAGTGAAGCGCAACGCGGACGCCAAGGCCGGCGACGTGCTGGTACTGGGCAAGCCGCTCGGCGTGGGCGTGCTGTCCGCCGCGCTGAAGAAAGGCGTGCTCGGCGACGAAGGCTACAAGGCGATGATCGACAACACCACCAAGTTGAACAAACCGGGCAAGGCGCTGTCCGAACTGCCTGGCGTGCACGCGCTGACCGACGTCACCGGCTTTGGCCTGCTGGGCCACCTGCTGGAACTGGCGCGCGGGGCCAAGCTGACCGCCAAGCTGAATATGTCGCAGATCCCGCTGCTGCCGGGCGTTGAAAAGCTGGCGCACGACGGATTCTTCACCGGCGCCTCCGGCCGCAACTGGGATGCTTACGGCAAGGACGTGCTGCTCTCGCCGAACATCACCCAGCCGCAGCATACGCTGCTGACCGACCCGCAGACTTCCGGCGGCCTGCTGGTGTCCTGCGATCCATCAAGCGTCGACGAAGTGCTGGCCCTGTTCCGCAGCCACGGTTTCGAACACGCCGCCGTCATCGGCGAAATGGCCGCCGGCGAAGCGCGCGTTCAAGTCGCAGCTTGATAAGCGCTATAAGCTCACCGGATTCGCAACTGGCTTGCCTGTTTGATGGTCCCGCGCATTTGCTGCGGCGCGGCATTCGAAATTACTGATCGGCATGACAAAAGGGTTGCTATTTGGAAATTGTCGCCTATGATGAAGTCATACCAAGCCTCCATCTTCGCGATATGCAGCTCCATGAGCACCATGCCGTCCCGATCCGCAAGGGACCGCCGCGGCCACAAGACGCACTAGCCCCCTTCGTGGCTTCCGCAGGCTCGTTCGACATGACGAGTGAAGACGAGATCGGCGATGCGCTAACCCTCCTCGCCGCGAGCGGCGATGCCATCTCGATGTATGCGCCCGGCAGCCGCGAGCCTGTGCTGGGACGCATCCTTTCCGTCGATCCTGAGTTGCCGCACTTTGTGATGGAGCTGAACGAGGGTTCGATCCTGCAGCCTGGCAAGGTCACCTTCGTGAGCTGGCTGCGCACGGCCAAGCTGCAGTTCCGCCTAGCCAGCCAGGAATGGAGTTCAGTCCCCGGCAAGCCCCATCTGATCCCGATGACCTTCCCCGAAACCTGTACGGTCCTGAACCGGCGCGCTTCGGAGCGGGTGGAGACGCCGTTGGGCACCACCCTCATGGCCTCCTTCGAATTGATCAAGCACACCTATGAGCTGCCGATTTACGATCTTTCGCTAGGCGGTGTAGGCCTGCGCTGCTCCAAACTCCAGGCGAAAGGCTTGTTCAAAGGGCGCAAAATTCCGGGCGTAGTGCTGGAACTGGGACCGGAAATCGAGATCGCCACAGAACTGGAAATCCGCTTCACCCGCAGCCTGCGCTCTTTCCTGCTCGGCGAGCAGCTCCATCTTGGCTGCAAATTTCTCAACATGACGCCGGAGGACGCCGCACAACTCGCCGAACAGTTGGCGCTTATTTCAGGAAGCGGAAAGTAGGCTCGATGTTCTTTGAGTGAAGGAAGTTGACGATGTCTTCCAGCGTCGCGTCCTTGAGAAGCAGCCCTTCCGCTGCAGCACCGGGTCCCGGCAACGCCGGACGCACAGCTTCTCGCGCAGCGCCAGCGGACTGGCGCAAGTGCTCCAACGCTTGCGCGAACTGCGCAGGCTCGATGCTCTCCAGGCCTTCAAGCAAAGCGACCTGGCCCGCCTCGGGCGGCTCGATGTCCAGCCCTTCATCGCCCGCAAAAGAAGCCCCCATGCCGGGGTGAATGAAGGCCGCCCATTTGCCATTCGCCTCGTTCAGGCATGGTGGCAGCGGGCCGTCCGCCAGCTCCGCATCGGCGCAAACCAGCTTTGCAAATTCTTGCGCTTGCGCGACCGTTACCGGCTTCTCCAGCGAGAGCCAAAGGCCAAACGCACCTGCGCCCGAGATGCTGACCGCCGGTGCCGACAAGCCCAGCTCCGCTTGCAGTGCGTTCGCAACCATGCACAGGCGCTCCCAGTGCCCCGCTTCGTCGTCGCCCGCCAGCCTCCTGAAGGACAGGCAAATGCTACGGGTGCCGCCGTTGACAGGCGCGGCGTAAAGTCGGCTCAATTCTGCATTCAGCTTTTGCATCGGAATTCCGCAATCAATTCATCGGGGCCGTTATTCTGTCACAGACAGCGGCGCATGCACCGGAGTCTGATGCAGGATCACGCGGCTGTAGGTGTCCTGCACGCCTGCGCGGTCGCGCAGGGTATCGATCAACCGCAGCAAATGGGCCTGGTCCCTGCAGGCCACGCGCAGCAGGCCATCGTAATTCCCGGTCAGCAGCGCCACTTCCAGCACGCCCGGGATGGTCTTCACGATTTCCTCGAATTCGTGGGTATTGGTGCCGGACTTCAACTTGATGTCGATATAGGCTTGCAGGTGCAGGCCAAGCGCCGCGTGGTCGATGCGCGCCTCGAAACCGAGGATGGCGCCTTCGGCCACCAGACGGCGCACGCGGT
>JBCNOX010000055.1:0-15991 GCA_039593645.1 Pseudoduganella sp. | reverse complement strand
CAGCGGGTCGCGCAGCAGGTTATGGCTGGCGAAGGTAATCATCTCGCGCACCCCCTGCCGTACCCGGAATTGCTTGCCGCTGCGGACAAAGTAGCGCTCCAGGCTGGCCGCCGGCACCTCGTCCGCGATTGATGCCGGATACAGCCCGGCGCGGGCCACGCCCAGCGCCTGCTCGTCGATGTCGGTGGCGAAAATATGGATGCGCGGAGGCGCTGTCATATTGCGCGCCATCTCCGCCAGCAGGATCGCCAGTGAATACGCTTCCTGACCGGTGGAGCACGCCGCCACCCAGGCGCGCAACTCGCCGCCTGCGCTGGTCTGCAGCAAGGCCGGCAGCACCGCCTGCTCGAGCCGTTCGAACGCGGCCGGATCGCGGAAGAAGCCCGTGACCCCGATCAGGAAATCCTTCATCAGCTTGCGGGCTTCGTTGCCATCCCGCTCGATCAGCCCGCAGTACTCTTCCACGCTGCCCACGCCGTGCAGCTGCAAGCGATGCTCAAGACGGCGCAGGATGGTCGGGCGCTTGTAATTACGGAAGTCGTGGCCGGTGCGTTCATGCAGCAGCTGCAATACGTACTGCAAGGCCTGCGCCTCGTCCCGCCGCGGCGCCTCGGTCGCCTGGGCACGGGCCATGGCGCTGCACAAGACCAGCAGCCGTTCGCCGATCGCCGGCGCGGACAAGACGATATCGGCCTGGCTGGCTTCAATCGCCGCTTCGGGCAAGGCGCCAAACTGGGCGTCGTCCGGCGCCTGGACGATGGTGGCGCCACCCTGCTCACGCAAGGCCGCCAGGCCACCGCAGCCATCGTGCCCCATGCCCGACAGCAGCACGCCCACTGCCATATGCCGATGCGACAGCGCCAGCGAATGGAAGAAATAGTCGATCGCACCCAGCGTTGTACGCCCGGCGCCCGCCTCATCGAGAAACAGGAAATGGTCCTCGACCTTGAGCAAGGTGCCCGGGGCAATCACGTAGACATGGTTGGGTCGCAGCTCGGTCGGATGCTGCACCACCTGCACCACGCGCATGTCGCAAGACCTCTGCAGCGCTTCCGCAAGCACACTGGGGGTATCGGGCGCCAGGTGCAGTACGATCACGATGGCAAAACCCGGTTCGGGCGGCAAGGCCGGCAGCAAGCGCTGCAAGGCTTCCAGTCCCCCCGCCGACGCACCGATGCCAACCAGGGGGAACGGAATGCTGGCCATGCCCATCTCAGCCGACCCAGGTGCGTTTGGCGGGTTCATCGCCCCATTCTAGACCTTCCTGAATAATTAGCATTTTCGCTATGAATCAAGTATTCTTCCGGCAACTTCTTTCATGGAAAGGAAACCCAATGAAGCTGAAAATCCTGGCAACGGTGCTGGCTTATGCTGCCGCCTCGTATGCCCAGGCCGCGCTGACGGCCGACCAGGTCAAGACCTTTACGCTCAATAACGGCATGAAGTTCATCGTGCTCGAAAGTTCGAGCATTCCAAATGCGACCATGTACACCTTCTTCAAGGTCGGTTCGCGCAACGAAGCACCGGGCACCACCGGCCTGTCGCACTTCTTCGAGCACATGATGTTCAACGGCTCGAAGCACTACGGTCCCAAGATGTTCGACCGCACCATGGAAGCCAGCGGCGGCTCCAACAACGCCTATACCAACAGCGATGTGACGGTGTACCAGGACTGGTTCCCCGCCTCTTCGCTGGAAACCATCTTCAAGCTGGAAGGCGACCGCATTGGCCACCTGTCGATCGATCCGAAGATGGTGGACAGCGAACGCGGCGTGGTGCTGTCCGAGCGCAGCACCGGCCTGGAGAACTCCAATGCGCAGATGCTGATCCAGGAACTGGACAGTGTCGCCTTCGTGGCCCACCCATATGCGATTCCGACCATCGGCTGGGAATCGGACATCAAAGCCTGGACCCAGAAAGACCTGGAGAACTACTTCCACACCTACTACGCGCCGAACAACGCGGTATCGGTGATCGTGGGCGACGTCAAAGTGGAAGACGTGAAGAAGCTGGCCACCAAATACCTGGGCAGCATTCCGAAACGCGCCACGCCGCCAGCAGTGCGCACCGTGGAGCCGGAACAGAAAGGCGAACGCCGGCTGTTCGTGGCCAAGCCGTCCGCCACTTCCGCCAACCTGATCGTGGCGTACAAGGTGCCGGAGCGCGCCTCCGCCGATACCTACGCGCTGGACCTGCTGCAATCGGTGCTCACCGATGGCAAGACTTCGCGCCTGTACAAAGCCCTGGTGGAAACCCGTCTGGCAACCAGCGTCGGCGCCAACAGCAGCGACGGATTCGATCCGGGCCTGCTGTACATCATGACCGTGGCCGCCGCCGGCGTGGAACCGGCCAGGATTGAAAAGGCGATGCTGGAAGCGATCGACAAGGTCGTGAAGGAGGGCGTGAGCGAAGAGGAACTGCAGAAGGTGAAGAATTCGCGCCTGCTGGGCATCTACCGCCAGCAGGAAACCATCAACGGCAAGGCGCAAATGCTGGGCAACTACGAAGTCTTCAACGGCGACTACAAAAAGGCCTTCGACGCCCCTGCCGCCTACGAAAAGCTGACCGTGGCCGATATCCAGGCCGTCGCCGCCAAGTACCTGAAAAAATCGCAGCGCACCATCGGCGTGCTGGCAGCGAAGGAGGATTGATACATGAAAAAACTGATTTCCGTTGCGTTCACTGGCGCGATCGCAGCCTCCGCACAGGCCGGCGAATTCAAGCTGCCGGCCTTTGAAACCGCCAAGCTGCCGAACGGCCTGACCGTCTACATGATGGAACGCCACGACGTGCCCCTGGTCGCCGTGCGCGCCGTGGTCAAGGCCGGCGCCGTCAACGACGGCAAGCAGGCCGGCCTGGCCAACCTGACCGGCGACGGCGTACTGCTCGGCTCCGCCAGGCATAGCAAGGCCGAAATCGACCAGGCCTTCGACTTCCGGGGCGCGGTGCTGGCCGGCGGCGGCAGCGTCGAACAATCGACCGTCGCCGCCAACTTCGCCCGCAAGGACACCGACACCCTGTTGCCGCTGTTCGCGGAACTGGTGCAGACGCCAAGCTTCGACGCAGCGGAACTGGACAAGCTGCGCGCACGCAAAGTCGATGGCCTCAAGCAGGCCAAGGAAAGCCCGCGCCTAGTAGTCGGCAACTACTACCGCGCCATGCTATTCGGGAATGCGCCCTACGCCAACCCGTCCTCCGGCACCGTCAACAGCCTGACTGCACTGAAGCAGGACGACGTGAAAGCCTTCCACCAACGGTACTTCCGCCCGGATAACGCAGCGCTGGTAGTGGTCGGCGATTTCGATCCAGCCGAGATGCGCAAGAAAATCGAAGCCCTGTTCGGCCAGTGGAAGGCCGAAGGTCCCGCCCCGCAGCGCGCCAATTACGGCACGGTGCAAGCCGACAAGCCGCGCGTATGGGTGGTGAACAAATCCGACGCGATCGAAACCACCTTCCTGATTGGCGGCCCTGGCGTTGCACGCAACGATCCGGACTACGTGCCGCTGCAGGTGCTGAACACGGTGCTGGGCGGCCGCTTCACCTCGTGGCTGAACGACGAACTGCGCGTGAACTCCGGCCTGACTTATGGCGCCAATTCCGGCTTCAACACACTGTCGCAGACCGGAACGTTCTCGATCTCCAGCTTTACCGCCCTGCCGAAAACAGAAGCCGCGCTGGACCTGGCGTTGAAGACCTACGACCGCCTGTGGAGCAAAGGCATCGACAAGGCCACGCTCGATTCGGCCAAGGCGTATGTGAAAGGCCAGTTCCCGCCGCGCTACGAAACCAGCGAACAGCTGGCGTCCCTGCTGGGCGATATGTACGCGAACGACGTCAGCCGCAGCCAGATCGACAACTTCATGAAAGACGTCGACAGCCTGACACCGGAACGCGCCAAGCCACTGGTTGAAAAGCACTTCCCGCGCAAGAACCTGCAGATGGTCCTGGTAGGCAAAGCCGCCGAGATCGGCAAGATCGCCGCCAAATACGGCGAAGTCACCAACCTCGACATCACCGCCGACGGCTTCCAGCCATGATGAAAGTCGGGGTCAGCTCCGGCAATCTGCCATAAAGCGCACGGACGTGCGCTTTATGGCAGATTGCCGGAGCTGACCCCGACTTCTAAAATGCATGGCGCAAACGAAGTGCCAGCGTTTCTTTTACCGGCGAGAGGGCTCTTTCGCTGCCTGCCTTTCCTTGTTGGCGCATTACCGACAGCATCAGGTGCGTGCGTGCACTGAATGCATAATCGGCCTGGCCGTGCCACACGCGGCTGCTGTCGTCCAATCCCAGATAGACTCCACCACCACAGTCCCAAGCGCCGGCTGCTTTCGATAGCGTGAGGCTGGCGTAGTGCTGTCTTGCCCCCAGGCTGGGTAGGCGGCTGGCCAGCCCAGCCAGCACGTGCGGCGGCAGGTTCGACTGCGCTTGCTGGCGCAGGGCTTCATACTCCTCGTCCGCCATGCCTCGGCCGTTGTAGGCGTATTCCAGTTGCAGCTTGGGTAGTGACGGCGGCGTCAGCACGATGCCTGCCGTGGCGCGGGTGTAACGTTCGGCGCCGCCTGAGCGGTAGGCGGAAGCGTACCAGGACAGGGCATCGGCCGGGGCGGCGCTGATGGTGGCGCCGATTCCGGCGTGTTCGCCATGCGCCCGGCGCAGCACCATGCTCGCGCTGATGGCGTCGAATTCGTAGCCGAACTTGAGGATCGATTGCACGCGGCCACCGGCCTGCCTTGCGTGCAGGGCCGCCGCGCTGGCGCGTGCGCCGCTCCATGACAGCACCGCCATCGGTATCCCTTCCGAGTTGCCGAGCGTGTCGAGCGGGTCGCTCAGGTCCGTGCGCTTTTGCAGGAAGCCGAGCGGCTGGTTGATGTACGAAGGGTCCAGTGCATACAGGCGTTTGCCGAGCGAGATCGATGCGCCATCACCCAGCTCGAACACGCGGTTCAATTCTTGCAGCACTGCCTTGCCTCTGGTGCCGTTGAGGTCCGTATGCAGCGCTTCGGTGCGCACGCGCCAGGTAAAGTCCAGCTGGCGTCCTTCGAACAGCGCAACGGCACGGGTGCCGCTGCCGGGGATGCCTAGGAAGTTGTCGCGGTTCAGCGGCGTATCCTGCAGGATGGTACGCTCCTGCGCCCCCAGTACGAAACCGCCCGTCCAATCCTCGCCTGTAGCGGCGTCGCACGGTGTGCTTGCAGCGACGGCTGCAGCCAGCGGCAGGCATTGCAAACCCTTCATTGTTCCAGCGTACGGGGGTTGAACATATTGGCGGGGAATTCAGCCGCCCTCACCTTTTCGAACACGACACGCGTTTCCTCCTCCGGCCGCTGCGGGTCGGCGTAGCGGGTGGTTGGCGGCAGGCCGCCTTTCGCGCTATCGAAAGTCGCGACCTTCAGCAGCTTGCCGCTGGCCACGTACAGCATGGCCTTCAGCGGCACATAGCGCCCGTCCTGGCGTGCTGCCAGCAGCGTGATCTTCGAATAGGTGGCGGCATCGCTGCGGCTGCGCAGTTCCAGCGCGACGCAGGACTTTGCAGGGCAGCCGTCGGTGTCGCCCTCCAGCACGGCGGCGTCGTAGTCGTGGCTGAAGCGGATGCGCGACAGGTCGCCGATATTGGCCTTGCCCAGCAGGGTTTGCAGGGGCGTCAGGCGGATGGCGCGGCGCGTGCGCGGGGCATAGAAAAACAGGCCGCTGTCGGTGGTCAGGAATTTCTGGCCGCGCTGGTCGACGCTGGTCGCTTCCACCAGCACCTGGTTGTAGTTGGCGCCACGGATCACGTAGGTGCCCGGCTCCTGGCCATTGCCGGCCTCGATCCGCACGCTGGCTTCAAAACTGTTGACCGGCATGCGGTACTGGTCGACCTGTTGCAGGATCTCGGCGGCGTTTGGCGCCGATGCTTGCGCTGCACCGGCAGCCATCATCAGGATCAGGAATCGTTTCAGCATGATTTAGTTGGAAGTCAGGATGGCTTTCACCTGCATGCGGCCGATGCGCCGGCTGGTCAGCCAGGCCGCTGCCATGGCAAGCAGCGGCAACACTGCCACGATCGCCAGGCTTGGCTGGACAAGCCACAGCAGCTGCAGCGGGACGCCGACGTTGCGGCCCGGCGGCGGGGCAAGCTCGATGCCGGCAGCGTTGATCGCCAGCGTGGCAAGCCACGCCATCGTGCCGCCGGCCAGTGCGCCGAATGCGCCTTGCAGCAGGCCTTCGAGCATGAACAGGCGGCGCACCATCGCTTGCGGGATACCCATCGCGCGCAGTGTGCCGATTTCCTTGCCGCGCTCATAAATGGTAGCCAGCGTCATCGCCGCCACGCCGAGGAAGACAATCAGTCCGATGATGGCGCCAAAGACGATGAACTGGTTGCGGAACAGCGCCATCACCTGCGGATACAGCGGCGCCAGCTCCTGCCAGCGCTGCAGGCGTACCTTGCCGCCAATTGCCCGTGCGACGGCGGCAGATTGCGCATCGGCGCCTGCCGTGTCCTGGTAGAGGACCGACAGGTGAGAGATTTTTTTCGTGCGCAGCAGCTCCTGCGCGGTGTCGATTGGAATCTGCAGCGTGTACAGGTCGCGCTCGGGAACGCCGGTGGCGATAATGCCCGCCACGTCGACGTCCATGGCGTTCACGCTGCCCTGCACCGTCGTGGTCATCAGCGTCAGCGACTGGCCGGGCCACACGCCGAGGCGGCGCGCCATTTCCTTGCCGATCAGGACCTGGTAGCGCCCTTCTTCGCCCGCACGCAACGGCTCGCCCTGTGCCAGCACCTGGAAGGCGCCATAGGCCTGGCGCTCGCGCAGCGGGTCTACGCCCTGGGCTTCAAAGTTCAGCGTGCGCGGGCCATTGGATACCAAGCCGCTGAATTGCAGGCGCGGCGCAATACGGCGCACGCCATCCATTTTCGCCAGCAGCGCTTCGATGCGCGTGCGCTCGGCGGCATCCAGCCCGTACTGCAGCTGCTGTTCCGCGTAGCCATCCGCAGGAGGCAGAGTGCTGATCTGGGCATGTCCAAGGCCGCCGCGTATCGTGCTTTCGCGCAGTCCGTCCAGCGAAGCGGCGATGTAGGCGGCAAACAGCAGCAATGCCAGCGTACCGACTGCGATGGTCCCGGCAAGCAGCAGCGAACGGCGGCCGTTGCGCAGCACGTTGCGATGGGCCAGCACCAGCCATTGCATCATGCGGACACCTTGCCGTCTTCCAGGCGCAGCACCTGGCCTGCCATGTCCATCACGCGCTGGTCATGGGTGGCGATGATGAAGGTGGTGCCGAGGTCTCGATGCAGGCGGTCGACCAGTTCCAGCATCTGCTGCGCGGTCTTGCTGTCCAGGTTTCCGGTGGGTTCGTCGGCGATCACCAGCTTGGGGCGATTGACCAGGGCGCGTGCAATCGCGACCCGCTGCTGCTGGCCGCCGGACAATTGCGCCGGCGTGTGGCCGAGGCGGTTTTCCATGCCGACCATTTCCAGCACCTCTCTTGCGGCCTGGCGCCGCTCCCGCTTCGGCAAGGCGCAGGTGGCCAGTGCCAGCTCCACGTTTTCCTGCGCCGTCAGGGTGCCGACCAGGTTGAAGTTCTGGAAGACGAAACCGAGCTTGCGGTTGCGGAAGGTATCGAGCTCGTGATCCGGCAGTGTGCCCAGCGCGGCGCCATCGAGGTGGATGCTGCCGCTGTCGGGCTGTTCGAAGCGCGCCAGCATGCCGAGCAAGGTGCTCTTGCCGCTGCCGGAGGGACCGGCAATCGCTACCACCGAGGGTTTCGTCACCTGGAAGGAAACGCCATCCAGCGCGGCAATGCGCTCTTCGCCGCGCCGGTAATGCTTGCTCACTTGCCTGACGTCGACGATTGGCGCCATCAGTACACCATATCCAGTGCAACGTCGTTGTTGCCGGCCTTGATGTCGATGCGGGCATCGTCGAAGGTCGGCGGGCCATAATGGCCGCGAGCGTTGCGCGAGAAGCCCCACCCTTCTTGCGGCATGCCGTTGGCCGACTTGTCCAGCCTTCCGTTCATATTTTCGTCGTGATAGACCATGACCGCATAGCTGCCCGGGGTCACTCCAGGGAACTTCAGCACGTTGCCGGCAGCGGCTGGCTGCACCGCGAAGTACTGGCAAGCCTTCAGGAAGGAGTTTTTGTTGCAGATGGCTCCCATCAGCGCTCCATTCTGCCCCGCGACGCCGCCGAGAGTGACGGTCACCGTTGCTGTGCCGGTTGCCGCCGGTTGGCGGATACCGACGGCATAAGCGGCAGCGGCGCCGGCCAGTGCCAGTGCGGCGGCAATCATCAGGACGTTCTTGATCTTCAATCCGGGGTTCCTTTCAATGCAGGTCGCGCGGCGTCCAGCCGAAGCGGCGCACCGCCAGCAGCAGGCAGGCACACATCATTGCTGCCAGGACGACGATGCTGTAGCTGTCGGCCTTCCAGCTCATGTTGCCGGTCAGGGCGTGGCGAATGCTGGCCATCATTGCGTTGAGCGGCAGGTATTCCAGCGCATCGCGCAGGAACGGCGGCAAGCCGCCCAGTGGAATCATCAGGTTTCCCGAGAACAGCAGCGGGAAGTACAGCAGGTTGCAGGCCATCGTGACGCCTGCCACGCTGCGGCTGACAGCCGCCAGCAACAGGCCCAGTGCCAGGAAGGCAGCGCATCCCAGTGCCAGCATGCCGCCTGCCGCTGCGATACCGGCTGGCCCGGCATTCAGCCTCACGCCATATACGGACCAGGCGACAACAAACATGGCGACGCTGGCCAGCACGATGACCACAAGACGCGACAGGCACCATGCCAGCACCACGACGCCGGTCGGCATGGGGAACAACTGGTACAGACGGAACATGCCGCCTTCACGCGCTGCGACTAGCGGGCCGGCGAAACCCATCAGGCTTGTCGACAGGATGACGAGGCCGGCCAGCCCGCTGACCAGGAACAGGCGGTAATCCAGCGCGCCGGCGGCCGGCGCGGGCGGCGCAGGCAGAACCACGCGTGGCTGGTCCTGCAGGCCGGACAGGT
This sequence comes from Pseudoduganella sp., assembly GCA_039593645.1. GTDB lineage: Bacteria > Pseudomonadota > Gammaproteobacteria > Burkholderiales > Burkholderiaceae_D > Rugamonas. The sequence goes on along the minus strand of JBCNOX010000055.1, from coordinate 6,988 downwards.
TGTACGCGTCGCTGAAGCCGCGCAGCATCCCGTAGCTGGCGTCCAGCGTGGGGCCGGCGCTTAGCGTGGTGTCAAGCTTCATCTCGGTGCTATGGCCGGAGCGCACGGCCGCGGCGAAGCCGGCGGGGATGGTCAGTTCCAGGTCAGGCCTGACGCCGATGGCCGGCGCGCTGACGCGGAATTCGACGCTGTTTTGCAGGCGCAGGCCGCGCGCCAGTTCGCTTGCATAGCTTGCGCTTTCCGCGCTGCGGTCCATGTCGTGGATTACCAGCGTGACGGGACCCAGTTTTGCTTCCTGCCCGAACAGCGCCATCTGCATCATCAGCATCAGCAAGGGAAAGGCGAACGTCCAGAACAGGGCCAGGCGGCCGCGCAGGAAAAGCGCCAGGTCGGCGCGCACCAGGTGCAGCAGGTTCTTCATGCGGTTTCACCTTTGGTCAGGTCGGCCAGGAAATCTTCGATGGTCGAGGCTTCGAGGCTGAAATGGGCGATGCCATGCTGGTCGATGAAGCGGCGGAATCCTGCGTCGAAGCCCTGGGCGCCCTGAAGCCGCCAACCGTCTTGCCCTGATTCGGCGCGAACCAGCGCAGGCAAGGCGTGCATGGCTTGCTCGGCTTCGCCCGTCAGCGCCTCGCCGATGCGGGCCTTGAAGCGGCCGACACGACGGTTCTGCAGTTCGTCCAGCGTGCCGCCCTCGACCAGTCTGCCCTTTTCCATGCAGAGGATGCGGTCCATGCCGAGCAAGTCGGCCGGGATGTGCGAAATTTGCAGCACGGTCGTCGGCATGCCGGCCAGCAGTTCGCGCAGGGCGCGGGCATGCCATTCGTCGAGGCCGAGCGATGGCTCGTCGAGCAAGGCAAGCTCCGGCACGTGGGAAAGCGCAAGCCACAGCATGACGCGCTGCTTCTGGCCGCGCGAAAGCTGCTGCCAGAACCTGCTGCGCAGTTCTTCCATGCCGAGGGCGCGGGTTACTGCTGGCTCGGTGCGGGCGTAGACCGTTTCGTGCATCGTCATGATCTCGCTGACGCGCATCTGGCCCGGCAGGTCGGCGCTTTGCAGCAGGCCGCCCAGTTGTTGCCTTACTTTGGGGTTGCGCGGGTCGCCGATTGCCAGCTGGATCTTGCCGCTGTCGGGCGCGCGCAGGCCGAGCAAGGTCTCCAGGAGGATGGTCTTGCCGCTGCCATTGGGGCCGACTATGGCGACGCGCTCGCCTTTGCGCAGCGTCAAGTCGCCAGGTTTCAGCGTGAAGCCGGAAGGGAGCCGCAACTCGAGTCCGCGCGCTTCAAGCGCAACGGTGGCAGGACCATCGCCGGCTGCATGCGCATCGGCATGCGGCAGGTCGGCAGCACCATCGGCTGCGACGGGCACGGCGGCGGGCGACGGTGCGATCGCCATCGCTTCGTCGCCGGGATCGATGCCGTTATCAAGCAGCATTTCACGTGCGTGGGCGCGGTACAGCGGGTGCTGCATCGCTTCGCGCAGCATGCCGGCGCCGCGGTCGCGGTCACCGCCATAATTCGGCGGGGCATGCAGTAGCAGCGAGGCATGGTGGATCAGCAGGTCCGGGTCCCCGGCAATCAGCTCCTGCGCCTTGCCGAAAGCGTGCAAGGCATTCTGGCCCGCCGTTGCGACCTTGATGATATTGGGCTGTGCCAGCAGGATCGCGAGGATGGCGCGCACGCCACGCCACAGCCACTGGCGGCCGGCAGGCAGGATGTCGGCTGCCTTGAGCAAGGCGTCGATGCCGGCTTCCTGTTCGGCCGCCAGCCTTGCGCCGCCGTGGACTTGCAGCAGCGCCTGGTTCAGGCGGGCGCTCAGCAAGGCGTCCAGCAGGGCTGGCTGGTTGTACACGGGTTCCGCCTCGAGCAGCGCAATGCCGGCCGACAGGTCGTCGGCGCGCTTGCTGCTCCAGCCCGCGAAGATGGCTTGCTGCACCTGCGCGATCAACGCGGCGTGGCTTGCGCCGGCAGCGTCATCGGCCCCAGCAGCCGCCGTACTCGCCGGCGGAATCGGCATGCCGCTGGCCTGCCCCGCCAGTTCGGCAATCTGCGCGTCAGCCGCAGCGCGGGACACGGCACGAAACAGCGAGACGATCGCCTGCGCGCCGCCGCGAGCGTCGACTGCTTCCAGCAAATCCGCGCCCAGGCGGCATGCGGCGCGATATGCATCCACGCCGCCACCAGCCGAAGCACCGAACATCGCCTCGCCAGCGAGGGAGAGCATGGCACGCAACGGCGGCGCAAGCTCCGGCCGCTGCGGCAATGGCGTAGCACCACCGAAGCGGTTGGCAAACAGTTGCGCCAGGCCTTCGTCGAGCAAGCGCACGCCGCAGGTCAGGAAACAATGCGCGACTTCATGGAACACGACCGCGCGCAGGCCCTCGCCGTAGCCTTCCGACTGGGTCGACAGCCGCACCATCGCCAGGCCCGGCAGGCTCTCCATCGTCAGGTGCATGTCGCGCTCGGACGGCACACATTGCAGCAGGATGCATGGCGGCGGCAAGCCGAGGAAGGCGGCGCAGGCCGACACCGCCTCATCGAAGTTGCGTAGCAGCGCTGGCGGCGGCACATCCGCGCCGAGCACATGGACGCTGCCGCAAGCACGCCAGTTGCGCCGTCCGGCCAGCATGTCCTGCAGGACCGGATAGGCATGAAAACGGCCACGCAAGGCGAACAGGCGTTCCAGCGCCTGCGCGGCGCCTTCGCTGTCGCCGGCCGCCGCAAGACGCAGCACGGCTCCGGCCGCATCGCGCAGCCACAACTCGCTATCCTGCCATCCCGGCGCGTCGTTCATTCGTCCTCGCTGGCGGCCGGTGCTGGTGGCGCTTCGCGGCCCAGCAGCATGACGGACGCCACGGTCTCCGTCACGCCGTCGATATCGAGCAGCGCGGCCAGCTCGTCGTCGTAATAGGCGCCGTAGACCAGGGAGCCAAGCCCCAGGCCCTGCGCCGCCAGGCACAGGTTCTGCGAAGCGTGCCCCGCCTCCAGTAGCGACATCCGGTAGCCGCGCGCGCCGTACTTGGCGGTGGCGCGCTGGGGCACGCTGGTCATCACGCATACCACCGGCGCCTTCACACCCGATTCTCCCGACTTCACTTCCGCACTGCCGAATGCATCACCCTGTTGCGGCTTGAGCACGCGCAGCAAGTGGTTGCGCGCATCGTAATGCGCGATGCAAGGCTCGATGCCCTCAACATCATTGAGGAAGAAGTAGAACTCGGTCGGATACAGCCCACCCGGTGACGGATAGGAGCGGAACGCCAGCTTCACATGCGGCGCTATATCGCTCTTGGCCATGCGGCGCACCCGCAGCGCATGATGCAGCAGGCTGGAAAGCTCCTGCAGCGTCATGGCGCCGGCAAAAGCGCGTGCACTCTTGCGCAACTCCAGCGCCTGCGCCAGCTCACCCAGCGCCAGCACCGGCTCCGGCAATTCGATCGCGGGGCAGGACGGATAAGCGTTGTAGCCGGCCGCGCCTCGTGCGATATAGGCCGGATGGCGCAGGAAGCGCACGATGTTCTTCACCTGCCCCATCAAGGTGGCGCGGTGGAACTTGGTCTGCTCGTGCAGGATCTCGGCCGGGTCGTCGATGTCGAACTGGCCCGCCATGGCCTGCGGCGGCAGTAATTCCTGGAGAGTCTTGTTCATCATGGGAAGGGATGCGGATCGAGGTTAGGTTCAGGCACGCCCGGCAAACCCCAGTGCGCAGCGATGGCGCGCAGGCGGCGCTCATCGCGGCTCACCAGGCCGTCGCCGAACAACAGCGGATGGAGGCCGGGAATGAAGGCCCGCAGCACGCAGAAGCCCAGGCTCGCCACGTCGGCGGAGGTCACGTCCACCGCCAGCGCACGCAAGCCCATGACCTTCAGCCGTGCCAGCAGGTCGCCCATGCCCGAGAGCTGGCGCAGCGAAGGATCGTCGGACGATACCGTGGCCGCGCTGGTGAACAGGAAGTCCATCGCCCCCTGGCGCGAACGGTCCAGGAAATAGGCGAAGTGGTCGCCCGGATTGCGGATCGCGCTCTGCTCCGGCAGCGGTGTGCCGGCCGCCAGGATCGAACTGCCCCACACATAGCCGTGGAAGGCTTCCACCACAGCCTTGTTGATGGCGGTCGCCACGTCGAGGTGGGCGCTGGCGCCCAGCGACATGGTGCCGTCGTTGCGGCTGCGCGCCAGGCACAGCACCACCGGCATGCCGACGTCGGTCGTGATATCCCACAGGTGCACGTCCAGGCTTGGATGCGCCAGCTGGCGGCGCACGCCGGGCAGCAGGCGCTCCTTGGTGGATGGCGCCACTACCAGTTTGCGCGGTGCATATTTCATCTGCCACATGGCGGCGAAGGCGTCGCGCTCGATCACCTCCGCCAGCCCGCTCAGCAGCGCCCTGCCCTCGTCCATGCCCGTCGCCAGGCCGGTGGAGGAAGACTGCATCACGATCTCGCGTTTATCCTTGACCTGCATGCCGAGGTAGACCATCTGGGCCGGCACGTAGGTTTCGCGCGCCGGGTCCATCAGGTCGGCGGCCGGCGCCCAGGCACGCACCACCGAGGTATCGTCGGCGGCAAACTCGAAGCCTTCGCCATATTGGCCGGGCGCGAACAGCACGAACTGGCCCGGGCCAACCGCCGCATCGCCCAGCGCATCCTGCGAGGCATACAGCAGCTGGTCATCGAAATGCGCGGCCGCCGCATAGCGCTCCACCGCTTCGCCGAACGCCGCCCACATGGCCGAAGTACGGTCGAAGGCGGCGCCGGAGCCGGCCAGGCTGGCGCGGTCGGTGTTCGGGTTATTGGCTTTGCCGCGTGCCGGATCGATCATCATGCTCTTGATGTCCACCATCAGGGCATTGAAGACGAACAGCCCGCGCGCATCGGGATGCTCGGTTTCTTCCAGCAGCGACGTGATGATGCCGTGGCGGCGGTGTACCAGGGCGTCGTGTACCAGGGCCAGTTGGCCCGCATCGGACAAGCGCTCCATGATTCAGGCCCTGCGGCGCAGCAGCGCCTGCTGGAACACGCTGCCGACCGGACGTTCGGTGCTGGCAGTGCCGCACACCTGGCAACGCGGCAGGCGCAGCACGCGCGAACGCACGATCTCGCCGCTTGCGCTGTCGATTTCGCTGAACACGCTTTGCTGCAAGCCTTCCAGCGTTCCAGCCAGGAATTGCAGCGCCACGCGCGAAGCTTCGGCCACGCCGAACTGCACGGCCAGGCGGCTGGGCAGCGCGTGATACAGGATGTTTTCGGACTGGCTGCGCATATCGAATTCGGCCACGAACTTGCGGGTCGAACGTACGCGATGGAAGTAGCATTCGTAGCAGCCGGTGGCTTTCGGCAGCACCAGCGGGCCGCAATGCACGGTGTTCCAGTCGATGCCGACGAACAGCGCCGGCCAGCCGGCGCTGACCGCCTTGGCGTTCATGGCGCGGAACAGCGCGATATCGTCGAAGTCGGACGCCACCAGCAGCAGGGCGCGGCGGTCGCCCTTGTCCGGCAGCGGACCGTCGCGCACCACGCGCTCGACCTGCACGCCAAGTTCGGCCAGCGACGCGGCCAGGGCATCGGCGCAGGAACCGGTGCCGGCCAGCGCCAGCACCCAGTTCGACTTGTCGTATTGCGGACGCTGGGCCGGGCCGGACATGCCGTCCTGCTCACGGCGGTGCTGCAGGTGGTGGAAGGTGGCGTCGCCGCCAAGGCGGCCGTTCTGCTTCAGCAGCACGCGCGCTTCGACCAGGGCATTGACCGCGGCTTCCACCGCCTCAGGCGGGAAGCTCTCGGCGCGGTCGTCGAGCAGTTGTTTCAGCGTCACGCCGTTGGCGGCGTCGGCCAGGATGCTTTTCAGGATGCCGACCCGGTCTTCCACCGTAAAGCGGCGGCCGACGACGGAAATGGCAATCTTGTCTTCGCCCAGCGTGGTCACTTCGGCCAGCGGCGAGATGTACAGGGACTCACTCATTCTCTTAACCCATCAAAGAAAAAAGCATGGCACCGGCGACGATGCACGAGGCAACGGCGCCGGTGTCCGGACTTAACCGATCAGCAGCAGCAAGAGCAGGAGCAGGTGCAGCAGGAGACGCTCACGTCGGCCAGGGCGCCGCTCATGTCGTCCATCAGGTATTCCGGCTCGGTGGAGTCGGTGATCTGGATGTGGGTGGTTTCAATCAGAATGGTCATTTCTCTGCTTCCTTTTGAGTTTTTAAGAGAATGGACGCGCCATATGCGAAACCGGCATAAGCAAATGCGGAATCCGCACCGGGCACGACCGCTCAGGAAGGTAGCATGAAACTAAACTACAACTAGTAGAAGAAACATTCCAAAAAATATAACACTTTAGTTTCCAGCAAGCATTAAATGGGTGCCGCCGCCGAGGCGCAAATTGTCGCCGCGCCCAGCAAAATAGCGGGTTTCCAGGGCATCGCGCCCGAAATCTTGCACTGTGGAAAAATTTAAATCGCGCAGCCGCGCGCACAGTGCGGCGGGGTCAAAAAACGACAGCCACGGCTCGCCCTGCTCGGCATAACGGCGCGCAAAATACTCGACGCCGGCCCGTTCCATCGTGTCGAGCAGCTCCGGCTTGACGCCGTAATCGAACACGATGCCGCTGCCGGACGGCAGGCTGGCCACCAGGCGCAAGGTGTCGAAAATGGCTTGCTCGCTCAGGTACAGCGTGACGCCGAGCCAGGAAAAGAACACCGGCTGGTCGAGCCGGCAACCGGCCGCGCGCAGCGCATCGGCCAGCATGTCGCGTTCGAAATCGACCGGTACGAAACGCAAGCTGTCGGGCACCGTGATGCTGCTGGCGGCCAGCAGTCCGCGCTTCCACGCCTGCGTGGCGGGATGATCGACTTCAAACACCTGCAGCGCCGCGTCGTGCTGGCGGCGGCAGGCAAAGGTATCGAGGCCGGCGCCCAGCACCACGTATTGCCGCACGCCGGCTGCGGCGGCGCGCGCCAGCTGGTCTTCGGCAAAGCGGCTGCGCACTGCCATGGCG
>JBCNOX010000549.1:0-3858 GCA_039593645.1 Pseudoduganella sp. | reverse complement strand
GGTTGGTGCCTGGACCTGCGCCAGGAATCTGGCCGAACAGGCGAGCTGGCACGCCCAGCTTGTTCCACGACATGGACGCAGGAATGCGAGCGTCAGCAACCGAGTTCACCAGTGCTGGTGCCTGGCCTGGGATCAGGGAAGTAAACGCAGGGATCGATGCGCCGGACACGAAGGTCGGTGGCAGGCCGCGGTTGTTCTCGCTATCACGCTTGAACCACGAAGCTTTGGCCGCCAGTTTCCAGTCGTCGCCCAGCGTCTTGGTGAAGCCAACCAGCATGTTCACATTGCGCGATTCAGGCTGGATGTTCGACACCGTATCACGCACTGCGCAACCACCAGCCATGTACTTGGCGTAGTCGCAATTGGCATCCAGGAACTGGAAGTTCGCAGGATTTGCGGTACCTTGGCCGTTGTACAGGAACGGGGTCGTGGTTGGCGACAGGAAGGAGTTGGCTTTGGTTGGCACACCGCGGTTCAGGTTGGTACCACCGCGCGAAGTCCAGTCAGCATTGGCCCAGGTGAAGTTGTCGCGATCGGCAACCTTGATGGCATCGGCGTGACGCAGTTCCAGCGCAGCGAAGGCATTGTAGCCGTCGTTCTGCAGGTCACCGAAACCGTGGGTCAGGGCAACTTTGTAGTTCTTGCCGCCGCCGTGCTGGGATTTGCCGGTATCAGCTTTGATGTTGGTGCCGTTGAACTGCTTCTTCAGGATAATGTTGACCACGCCTGACACTGCATCGGAACCGTACAGCGAGGAAGCGCCGTCTTTCAGCACCTCAACGCGCTCAACGGCGTCAAATGGAATCGAGGAAATGTCGACGAACTGGCGCTGCCCGTCGTCGGACAGTGGGTAGGGGGCCATGCGGTGGCCGTCGATCAGGACCAGGGTCAGGCCCACAGTCATGCCGCGCAGCGAAACACCGGCACCACCATTAGCGAACGCGCCACCGAAACCGGCAGACAGGGCGCCCTGGCCGTTCGCGGTCAGGTTGCTCAGCACTTCGGCAATGGAAGTCATGCCGGATTTAGCAATGTCTTCCGAGGTCAGCACCTGCACCGGGGATGGGGTTTCCTTATCAGCGCGGCTGATCAGGGAGCCGGTCACGACAACGCGCTGAACGGCTGGATCAGCTTGTTGCGCCATGGCAGGGATCGCAGCGATCACCGCTGCGCCGCCGAAGGCCACAGCCAGCGAACGAACAAGAATCGTCTTTTTCAACATTTTGGTTCCTAAAATATTTGATTGTCCCGACTAAACCAAAAAAACATAGTCGCCTTTTGGGCGTTACCGAAGCCAATTGCATCAATTGATTTCAGCGTAGGATAAGACCATAGCCAAGTTGTCTATGTCAATAAAAGCACAAGGAATATGACAAAAAACAACAGTGCCAAACCATTACCACGTAGGATTACGTAGTTCAATACATTTCGCTACAGATGAGCGGGAATTAAATGGAATTAGAAGGATTTCGCAATTAATATGCCGGTTTTCACAATTAGGTGAAAATGTGTGCAAATTAATATTTTGACATTACCGCCATTTAATTGGCGACAATCAGGCAGCCCACCATATTAACTGGTCAGCCAATTGAATAATTACATTCGATAACAAGACTTGCATTAAGGCAAGCCAAACAATTAATCAACTATTGCATCGTTCGTTTGTAAAGTACAGTAAACGTTTGTATCGAACCGCCCTACGTTGCGTGATTACAACCATCAAAAGCAGGTAAAATGTCGCCTTTGGGCCCGTTGCGCGCCCCATCCTGCCGAGAAAGACCACCATGTTGCGACTGAACGAAATCAAGCTGCCACTCAACCATGAGGAACCGGAACTGGCCAAAGCCATCCTGGCCCGACTGAAGATTTCACCGGAGCAAATGCTGGGCTTTACTGTCTACAAACGCAGCTATGACGCGCGAAAAAAGGCGAACATCTCTCTGATCTACTCGGTGGACGTGGAAACCACCGACGACGCCGGCATCCTCGCCAGGCGCGCCGACGACAAACACCTGATGGTTTCGCCCGACATGGCGTATAAATTCGTGGCGCATGGCGTCAATGCCGACGGCAAACAGCCGCGCCCAGTGGTCATCGGCATGGGCCCTTGCGGCCTGTTCGCGGCGCTGATCCTGGCACAGATGGGGCTGAAGCCCATCATTCTCGAGCGCGGCAAGACCGTGCGCGAGCGCACCAAGGATACGTTTGGCTTCTGGCGCAAGCGCGTGCTGAATCCGGAATCGAACGTCCAGTTCGGCGAAGGCGGCGCCGGCACCTTCTCGGATGGCAAGCTGTACAGCCAGATCAGCGACCCCAAACACTATGGCCGCAAAGTGCTGACGGAATTTGTGAAATCCGGCGCACCGGAAGAAATCATTTACGTCAGCAAGCCGCACATCGGCACGTTCCGGCTGGTCAAGATGGTGGAGAACATGCGCGAGGAAATCACCGCCCTGGGCGGCGAAATCCGCTTCGAGCAGCGCGTGACCGACTTTGATATCCGCGAGGAAAACGGCATGCGCCAGGTGCGCGGCCTGCACCTGGCCAGCGGCGAGTACATCGAGACCAACCACGTGGTGCTGGCTATCGGCCACAGCTCGCGCGACACTTTCGAAACCCTGTACGAGCGCGGCGTGTACATCGAGGCCAAGCCGTTCTCGATCGGCTTCCGCGTCGAGCACCCGCAATCGCTGATCGACCAGTGCCGCTTCGGCCCGAACGCCGGACACCCGATCCTCGGCGCAGCCGACTACAAGCTGGTGCACCACGCCAGCAATGGCCGCGCGGTGTACAGCTTCTGCATGTGCCCGGGCGGCACGGTGGTGGCGGCGGCATCCGAACCGGGCCGCGTGGTCACCAACGGCATGTCGCAGTACTCGCGTGCCGAACGCAACGCCAACAGCGCCATCGTGGTGTCGATCAGCCCGGAAGTCGATTACCCTGGCCATCCGCTGGCCGGCATCGCCCTGCAGCGCGACCTGGAGGAAAAAGCATTCAAGCTGGGCGGAGAAAACTACAATGCCCCGGGCCAGCTGATGGGCGACTTCGTGGCCGGCGTACCGTCGACCGACGTCGGCGCCGTGCTGCCCTCGTTCAAGCCGGGCATCACCTGGACCGACCTGGCCACCATCCTGCCGGAATACGCCGTGGTGGCGCTGCGCGAAGCGTTCCCGGCCTTCGACAAGCAGGTCAAAGGCTACTTCAAGCACGACGCCGTGCTGACCGGCCTGGAAACCCGTACCTCGTCGCCGATCCGCATCAAGCGCAATAACGACGACCTGCAAAGCCTGAACACGCGCGGCCTGTTCCCGGCCGGCGAAGGCGCAGGCTATGCCGGCGGCATCCTGTCGGCCGGCGTGGATGGCATCAAGGTGGCGGAAGCTGTCGCGCTGTCTATGCAGGCGGCTGACAAGACTTGACGTCAAACGGCATGCGCAGGTGGAAGCGGCAGCCCTGCCCGGGCTTGCTGTGCACTTCCACCGCACCGCCCATCTGCTGCATGATGGTGTAGACGATGTGCATGCCCAGCCCTGAGCCGCCCTGTCCGCGCTTGGTGGTGAAGAAGGGCTCGTAAATCCTCTCCCGCACGCCGGGCGCCAGCCCCACACCGTGGTCGATGAAATCCATCTCCAGCCAGCCGTCGGCCGCACTGGCGCGTACCGTTACCGTGCCGCCCTGCCCGTCCGGGTAAGCGTGGCGCGCGGCGTTCATCAAGAGGTTGGATAGTACCTGCGAGAACTTCCCCGGCGGCAGGCGTGGCCGCAGCAGGTGATCCATCTCGACGTCGACCTTGATGCCGGCCTTGCGCAGTTCCGGGCTGTGCGCCGAGACCACGCCCTGCACATAGTCCTTCAGCGC
>JBCNOX010000548.1:0-3868 GCA_039593645.1 Pseudoduganella sp. | reverse complement strand
CAAGATGGTCGTTGCTTTTGGCGACCATGACAATGCCACCCTGCAGGGGCGTGCGGTTCTCGATTGCGCGCACCGGTACCGCCAGTTGTTCCGACAGCCACTTGGCAAAGTGGTCGGCGAAGTTTTCATCGATATGTTGTACCACCACGACAGCGCAATTGGCAGGCGGGGTCCAGCCGGCCAGGATGCGCGCCACCGCCAGCGGCCCGCCGGTCGAGGCCCCGATTGCCACCAGGATCTCAAGCGCTGCTTCGCGCGGCTCCTGTGACGCCGCAAGGCGGCGCGGCGGCATGGACTGGTTGCCGCCACTGTGGCGGATCAGCTTGTCCATGGTTTTGATCTTGTGCAGCAGCTCGGCGTCGCCGCCTTCCTTCCCCTGCAGCATGGGGGTGGCCGTCACGTCGAGCGCGCCAGCGCCCAGGGCGCGGAACACCTGGTTGACGTTGTCCTGCGGGCGGCCGGTCACCACCAGGATGGCGCACGGACTCTCCTCCATGATGCGGCGCGTCGCTTCGACTCCGTCCAGTTCCGGCATATTCAGGTCCATCAGGACCAGGTCCGGCCGGTCGACCAAGCATTTTTGCACCGCTTCCAGGCCGGTGCGGGCAATCCATGCCACCTGGTGTTCCTGTGTGCTGGCGACCACGCGCCGCAGCGCTTCAGCCGCCATCGGAACGTCGTTGGCAATCCCTATCCTCATCGGTAAGCGTCGCCTATCAGGTCGGACACCGCATCCAGCAGTGTCTCGTCGTGGAAGCTGCCCTTGGTCAGGTAATAGTCCGCCCCTGCGGCCAGGCCGCGTGCGCGGTCCTCCGGCCGGTCCTTGTAGGAGACGATCATGACGGGCAGCTTATGCAAGTGAAGGTCCTTTTTGATCAGGGTGACCAGTTCGATGCCATCCATGCGCGGCATGTCGACGTCGGTGATGACCAGGTCGTAATCGCCGCTGCGCACCACGTTCCAGCCATCGATGCCGTCGACCGCGATGTCCACTTCAAAACCGCGCCCGACGAGCAATTTACGCTCCATTTCGCGCACTGTGAGCGAATCGTCCACGACAAGAATGCGTTTCATTCTACGCCGTCCGCCGTGGTCTGCGCGCGTAAGTTGATGCAGGCCGCCTTCTTCGAGCAGCTTTTCGACGGAAAGCAACAGGTCCGGCACGTCCAGGATCAGCACCGGCTCGCCGTCGTCCAGCAGGGCGGCCGCGGAGATGTCGCGCATCTTGCCGAAAACAGGGTCAATCGCTTGCACCGCAAGGCTTTCTTCACCGCGGATCTTGTCCACCACCAAGGCGTAGCGGCGCGTGCCGTTGCCGATCACCACCACCGGCATTTCCTCCGCATGCTCCATATCGCCAAGTTCCAGCACCTGGGCCGCAGCCACCAGGCCGAGGTGCTCGCCTTCGTGGTCGAAGAACTGCTTGTTTTCCAGCGTATGCACCGTTCCTTGCGGCACCATGATTACGCGTTCCACCTTGACGATGGGGATGGCGTAGGCTTCACCTTTGACGTCCACCACCAGCGCGCGCACGATCGATTGCGTGAGCGGCAGGGTGATCGAGGTGCGGAAGCCCTTGCCGAGCTCCGATTCGATGCGCACCGTGCCGTTCTGCTGGCGGATGGTGTCGTGCACGATGTCCAGGCCCACGCCGCGGCCGGAAATCTCGGTGATGCCGCCTTTCAGGCTGAAGGCGGGCAGGAACAGGAATTCCAGCAGCTCCGCATGCGACATGGCGGCCACCATCTGCTCGGTGGCCATCTTGCGCTCGATCACGGTGCGGCGGATTTTCTCCGGATCGACACCGCGGCCGTCGTCGCTGATTTCGATATTCAGCATGCCGGCGCGGTGGCGCGCTTCCATCAGAATGGTGCCGGTCGCTGGCTTTCCTGCTGCAAGCCTTTCTTGCGGGCTTTCCATGCCGTGGTCGACGGCGTTGCGCAGCATATGGTTCAACGGGCTTTCTACCCGCAGCAGGATGTCGCGGTCGACCAGTGTGTCTTCGCCCTCGACATGCAGCACCACGTCCTTGCCCAGGTTGCGCGCCAGGTCGCGCACCATGCGCGGGAAATGCTGGATGCCGTCGCGGAAGGGGCGCATGCGCAGGGACAGCACTTCATCGACCATGTTTTCGGAACCCATCAGCAGGCGGCGTTCGAAGTTTTCCATGTCGGTGATGTGCTCCAGCATGAACTGCTTGAGCGGCTGGCTTTTCTGGATCGCCAGCAGGGCCTTTTCCTTCAGCGCCGGGTCGCTGGTGCGCGAGGCTGCCTCCATCACGTCTTCCAGCACCGCGAACAGGGCGGCCTGGTTGCGCTTGTGGCGCTGTATGCCCTGGATCAGCGGATGCAACTGGTGGGCGTTGATGCGCGCTTCACTGGCCAGCGCGAGCAGGCGGTCGAAGTTTTGTGCGGTTTTCATCGGCGGCAGGCTGCGGCCGGGAACGGACTGCTCCGCAGCGCCATCGGCGGAAGCTTCGGCGGCCGGTGCGGGCAGCGCCTCCGCGGCGGCAACGGTGGCGGGTACCGGCACGGGCGCCGCTGCGACGGACGGCAATACTACCGGCTCCGGCAGGAAGGCAATGCCCTGCACATCATTCATGGTTTTGCTGACTTGCGCGCTGTTGGTCGCCAGCCAGGCATTGAGGTCGCCGTTGACGCGGGAGCACTGCACGATCAGGTCGACGGCCGCCAGCAGGGCATCGACCCGGTTCGGCGTCAGTTTCAGCTTGCCGGCCTGGGCCGCGATGAATGCATCCTCCATGCCGTGCGCGAGCTGCACGATCATCTCCAGCCCGACGATGGAAGCGGCGCCCTTGATCGAATGCGCCGCGCGCATCATCGATTCCACGGCGGCCGGGTCGTTGCGGCGCTCGAAAGCCAGCAGGCCGTCGGTCAGGATCTGGGTCTGGCCGTCCGCTTCCATGCGGAACAGATCCAGCATGGAGAACTGGCTCAGGTCATCCTTCTTGTCGCTCATCGCAGGGTCCTCGCCAATTGGTAGCCGAGCAGGCTCTCGTCAAGGCAGCCGACCTGCATGCCGTCATGCGGCAGCACGCCGGCCAGGTAACGCTCGATGCCCTTGTTGATGGTGGCGGCCGGCGGCTTCAGGGCGCTGGCGGCATAGCGGATGATGCCGTGCAATTCGGCCACCGGCAGGGCGTAAGCCTGGTCCTCCCATTGCACCAGCAGCATGCGGGCGAAGGTGTGGCGGCCGGTGTTGACTTCGCCGCCGGCTTCGTCGATGCCCAGCAGCTCGGCCAGCGATATGCAGGGATACAGCTTGCCGCCGGCATTGACCACGCCGCGCAAGCCGCGCGCGTTGCGATGCGGCAGGCGGTGCGGGATGGCCTTCGGGGCGATCTGCTGGAACATGCTGGTCGGCAGTGCAAGCCACTCGCGGCCGATGCGAAACGCGACAATGGAGCTGTCGTGACGCGCGCCCACATCAGGGGGGGCGCGGAAGTGTTCGGCCCATTCGCGCAGGTAGCCGGGATCGACGGGGCGCTGCAGGTTGCGCACTGCGGCGTTGGCATACACGTCGCAATTGCGACAGTGGACGGCCTTGTCGAGGATCTCGCAGCTATGGTCACCGGCGACACCGATACGGTTCCAGCAGGCATCCAGGTCTTGGGTTTGATCAGTCATTGTTCTCGTCGGCTATCACTGCGGCTGCTGGCGCTGGAAGGCGCGCGCCGCCCGCGCTTTGAGCGTGGCGGCGGCGCTGCTGTTGCCGCCTTGCTCCTGCAGCAGGGCCAGGTGGCACAGGGCTTCGTAATGGTCCGGCTGCAGGTAAAGGCAGCGTTTCAAATGCGTTTCGGCGTCGGCGCGCCGGGCGGCAGATTCGGCCAGCAGGCCGAGGATGAAAT
>JBCNOX010000547.1:0-3874 GCA_039593645.1 Pseudoduganella sp. | reverse complement strand
CGGCAGCATGCGCAGCAAGCGCGCGATCATGCTGGCCCCGAACGGAATGACGCGGTAGCTGTCACCGCGTTCGATGCAGCGTGCTGCCGCCGCCGCGAAATCGGCTGGCTGCATCAGGAACGGCATCGGATACTTGTTCTGCTGCGTCATCGGCGTATCGATATACCCCGGCGCGATGGTGACCACCTTGATCCCGCTGCCGCGCAATTCGACCCGCAGCGATTCGCAATAAACCCGCACCGCCGCCTTGGAAGCGCTGTAGGCGCCGCCGCCCGGCAGGCCGCGCACGCCGGCGACGCTGGCAATGCCCACCAGGCGCGCAGGCGACCCTTGCGCGCGCATCGCGGCGATGAATGGCGAAAACGTCGCCACGGTGGCCGTGACATTGGTGGCGATGATGGATTCGAACACCGGCAAATCTTCAGGCAGTTCGGTGATGGTGCCATGCGAGATGCCGGCATTGGCGATGACGATATCGCATCCGCCGGCATAGGCGAGAAAGGCCTGGGCGGCGCTGCGTAGCGCCGCATGGTCGGTCACGTCGGCAGCGTAGCAGCGGTGGCGTTCCGGATTGGGCAGCTTGGCGGCAAGCGCCTGCAGCGCGTCCGCGCGGCGTCCCAGCAGGCCGAGGGTGCAGCCTTGTGCAGCAAAATGCGCCGCCAGTGCTGCCCCGATGCCGCTCGAGGCGCCGGTAATGAAAACGCGCTTCAAAGCCTTACTTCTTCTCCGCCTTTGCCTTGGATACGAGGAAGTCCAGCACCGTCAATGCATTGGCGTGCTGCTGGGCCTCGTTAGGCACCGGCTTGATAGACTTGTTCGCCTCGGCGGGGGAGGTCATGTACTTGCCGTCGACCACGATCATCGGCCAGTAATCGACGCGGTAATCGCCCATCATGCGCTCGGTGCGGCGCAGTTTGGCGGCCACGCCGAAGCTGTTATAGGCTTCGGTGAACCTGGCCTTGTCGATGCCGTTGCTGGCAGCCCAGTCGATGACAGCAGTATCGTTGCGCAGCGGATTGCCCTGTTCGTGCATGGCATCGAAAATCTTGGCGTGGTTCTGTTCGAGCAGGCCCATGGATTCCAGCGCGAAGTACAGCTTCTGCTGCGGCAGCACGGACGGGCCGCGGCTCACGTGGACACGCTTGAAAACCACATTGTCGCCCTGTTTCTTGACCCAGGCAGCCATGGCCGGTTCCAGCGCGTAGCAGTGAGGGCAGTAGTAGGCGAAGAACTCGATGACTTCGACCTTCTTGCCGGTATCGACAGCCTGCGGCTCCGGCAGCACAACGTAATCGGTGCCGGCAACCGGCGCGGCGGTGGAAGCGAAGGCGCCAAAGGCGGCGCCATACAGGACCACGGCCAGCATCTGCTTAAACAGTTTCATCGCTCAGACTTCCCTTATTTTTGATTGCGGACGACGGCAACATCGATGCCGTTTTCAGACAGCTTGGCGCGCACCTTGTTCATGGCTTCCACCTGGGTGAAAGGGCCCATGCGCACGCGGTGCAGCACGCCGGCATCGGTGGCGCGGTCGGAAACCGTGGCTTCGAAGCCCAGCAGGGCCAGTTTGGCGCGGGTGTTCTCGGCGTCGCCGACTTCGCGGAAGGCGCCGGCCTGCAGGTAATACACGAACTTGTCTTCGCCTGGCAGGGCAGGTGCCGGGGCGGCTGCCTGTGCCGGCGGAGCTGCGCTGTTGACCGGTGGCGGGGCCGCAGGCGAAGTGGCGGCTGGCGCTGGAGCATGGGCTGGTGCAGGTGCAGCAGGAGCCTTGGCCGGGGCCTGGCCCTGCGCCTGGATGTTGTCCACGACCTTCTGCAGTTCGTCGGCTGGAGCCTGTTTCGCTGCATCGCGCTCGAATTCGCTGTTCGCCTTCTTCACCGCGTCCTTGCTGCCGTACATCGGCTTGTTCGGATCGGCGATCTGGCCGGACGCTTCATCGGTCGCCTTGCCGTTCTTCGGCGCCTTGTCGGTGAACGGGGTCTGGCCCTTGGTGATGCTGAGGGCGACGACGACGGCGATGACCAGGCCGATGACCAGGCCGATGATGAAGCCAACTAAGGTATTACCTTCTTGCTGACGCGGAAAAGAGCGCAAAGAGCGAAAAGCCATGTGGACCTTACATTTGGTTAGGAGCGGAAACGCCGATCAGTGCCAGGCCATTGCGCAGCACCTGGCGGGTGGCGACCATCAGGGCCACGCGGGCCAGCTTGGTTGCCTCGTCTTCCACCAGCACTTTTTCGGCGAAGTAGAACGAGTGCAGGGCGGCAGCCAGGTCGCGCAGGTAGAAGGCCACCTGGTGCGGGCCCAGTTCGGCCTGGGCACGGGCCAGCACCTCAGGGTACTGGGCCAGGGCGGCCAGCAGGGTGGCTTCGGTCGGCGCGGTCAGCGGCGACAGGTCGACGTTGGCCACCGAGGCGTCGTCGCCGCCCCAGTTTTCCAGCATGCGGCAGATACGCGCGTGGGCGTACTGCACGTAGTAGACCGGGTTTTCGTCGGAAGTCTTGAGCGCCACGTCGACGTCGAACACGAATTCGGTGTCGGCTTTACGCGAAATCAGGAAGAAGCGCACGGCATCGCGGCCCTTGGTGATGTCGCCGCCGCCGGACCATTCGATCAGGTCGCGCACGGTGACGTAGGAGCCGGCACGCTTGGAGATCTTCACCTCGGCGCCGTCCTTCATCACGGTGACCATCTTGTGCAGCACGTAGTCAGGGAAGCCTTGCGGGATGCCCAGGCCGACGGCCTGCAGGCCGGCGCGCACGCGGGCGATGGTGCCGTGGTGGTCGGAACCCTGCACGTTGATGGCCTGGGTGAAGCCGCGCTGGAACTTGACGATGTGGTAGGCGACGTCCGGCACGAAGTAGGTGTAGCCGCCGTCGGTCTTGCGCATGACGCGGTCCTTGTCGTCGCCGTAGTCGGTGGTGCGCAGCCACAGCGCGCCGCCGTCTTCGTAGGTGTGGCCGTTGGCGACCAGGGCTTCAACAGCCTTTTCCACCTTGCCGTCGGAGTACAGCGAGGATTCCAGGTAGTAGTTGTCGAACTTCACGCCGAACGCCTGCAGGTCGATGTCCTGCTCGTTGCGCAGGTAGGTGACCGCGAAGGCGCGGATGTTTTCGATGTCTTCCACGTCGCCGGAGCCGGTCACCGGTTGGCCGTCGGAGGCGGAAACGGTCTTCTTTGCCAGGAAATCGGCGGCGATGTCGGCGATATAGTCGCCGTTGTAGGCCGATTCAGGCCATTCGGCGTCGCCCGGCTTGAAGCCCTTGGCGCGGCACTGGACCGAGGTGGCCAGGGTCTGGATCTGGACACCGGCGTCGTTGTAATAGAACTCGCGGGTGACCTTGGCGCCTTGCGCTTCGAACAGCGAGGACAGGGCGTCGCCCAGCGCCGCCTGGCGGCCATGGCCCACGTGCAGCGGGCCGGTCGGGTTGGCGGAAACGAATTCGATGATGACGTTCTTGCCGGCCAGCGCGTCGCTCTGGCCGAAGGCGGCGCCTTGCTGCAGCACGGTCTTCACCACGGACTGCTTGGCGGCGTCGGTCACGCGCAGGTTGATGAAGCCAGGACCGGCGATTTCGGCGGCTGCCACCAGCTGCTTGCCGGCCGGGTTTTCCTGCAGGGCGGTGACGATCTTTTGCGCCAGTTCGCGCGGGTTCATCTTCAGCTGCTTGGCCAGCTGCATGGCGATATTGCAGGCGACATCGCCGTGAGAAGCATCGCGTGGGCGCTCGAGCACCACGTTGGCTTTAACGTCGGAACCTTCCAGGATTGGCGCGAGGGCGGCCTGGAACAGGGAAATGATCTCTTGCTTTTGTTGGGCGAGCATGTGAATAGCCGGGAACGTCTGAAAGAGGGACATTATACTTGTTTGCCA
>JBCNOX010000546.1:0-3890 GCA_039593645.1 Pseudoduganella sp. | reverse complement strand
GCGCTGCTGCACCACTTCAGCGCCGAAGGCCCCGATTCCGCCGGCCTGACGCGCCGCCTGTCCGGCCGCCACGCCGTGATCCGCCGTCACCGCAACGTTTTCGAAATCGAGGATGTTTCGCGTTACGGGCTGCTGCTGGACGGCGTCTGGCCCGGCAAGAACAAGCCGGTACCGCTGCGCACCGGCATGAAGATCGAACTGAGCGCCAGCATCAAAGGCATCGTCCTGCTGGAAGTCAGTGCGGTGATGCCGCACGGCGTGATCCTGCATCGCATCGATGAAGGCGCGCGGGCCGAGTGCTTCGTGCTGCTGGCGGCGGACACCCATCCAGGCTACCCGCTGCCGCGCCACAACGCGCTGCCACGCGCTTCCAGCCTGCCGCTGCTGATGCACCACCAGGGCGGCTTCTGGCATATCGACCAGCTCACCGGCAAGGAAACCGCGCTGGCGCCAACGCCGAAACAGGAAAAACTGAGCCGCATCCCGGCCCATACCCGCTTCGCCAGCGATCCTTATCCGGAACACTGGATCGTGCGCAGCGGCGCTGCCCACCTGCCGCCAGCCGAAGCGACTGCTTAAGTCGCGATCGAAGGCCGCTTCGGCAGCGGAATGAATTCCGTCTCGCCCGGCACCTTGGCAAAGCGTTGCGCTTCCCAATCGTCGGCCGCCTTGACCAGGCGCTCCTTGCTCGACGAAACAAAATTCCAGAACAGGAAGCGGTGGCCGTCCAGCGGCTCGCCGCCGATGACGACGAATTGCGCATCCGTGTTGGCAGTGACGCGCTGCGATTTCGACGTATCGAGCAGCGCCATGGTGTTCTGCGGCACCGGCGCGCCGTCGATGTCGACCGAGCCGCTGACCGGATACACGGCGGCTTCCGGCGGCAGGCCGGCCAGTCCCAGTTGCTGGCCCGCTTTCAGGCTCACGTCCAGGTACAGGGTATGACTGAAGGTCTTCACCGGCGACGTGCGGCCAAAGGCCGAACCGATCAGCACGCGCACTTTGGCGCCGTCGACTTCCATTTCCGGGATCGCCGAGGCAGGCGTGTGGGCGAAGGAAGGCTCATCCTCTTCATGCGCCTGAGGCAACGCTGCCCACAACTGCAGGCCATGCGTGCGGTGCGGCACGCCGGCCAGGTCCTTGGGCGTGCGCTCGGAGTGCACGATGCCGCGGCCGGCCGTCATCCAGTTGATGGCGCCGGGTTCGATACGCTGCAGCGTGCCCAGGCTGTCGCGGTGCTCCATCGCACCTTCGAACAGGTAGGTGACGGTCGCCAGGCCAATGTGCGGATGCGGGCGCACATCGTGGTCGGCATCGGCCGGCACGTCGACCGGGCCGAAATGGTCGAAGAAAATGAATGGGCCGACCGCCTGCTTGACCGCCGCCGGCAGATAGCGGCGCACCACAAAGCCGCCGCCCAGGTCCTTCTCATGGCCTTTCAGGAGTTGCGCGATGCTCATGGCGATTATCCCAGTCTGGTGGAGATTTCGGTGGTCACGGCCGTCATCAGCTTGTGCACCGGGCACTTCTGCGAAATGGCCAGCAGTTCTTCGCGCTGTTCTTCGGTCAGCTCGCCGGTCAGGTGCAGCGTGGCGGCCAGGCGGTACACACCCTTGCGCTCCTCGCTCGCATCGCGCTCGGTGGTGACCTGCACATCTTCTACCGGAATGCCTTTGCGGCGGGCGTACCAGATCACGGTCAGGGCCTTGCAGGCGCTGACGGCAGCGTCGTACAGGTCGTGCGGCGAAGGGCCGGCGTCGTTGCCGCCTTCTTCAATGGTGCCGTCGACGGAGACGATGTGGTTGCGCACATGCAGGATGCTGCGCATGGGGAGCGACTGGTCGCGGACTACTTTAACGGTCATATCGGTTTCCTGCTTGTTGGTTTATCCCGCAATTTACACCAACTTGCGTGCTACGCGGAAGCCCACCACATCGTTCGCCAGCAGGGCGGAATAGCCATTGCGTGCAGCCGATCGCAGATAGCGCGGCTGGTACAACCAGGCGCCGCCGCGCAGGATGCGGCGCGCCTTGTCGCCGCCCTGCTCCCACGCGCTGCCATCGTTCGGGGCGCCGAGGTAGTTATCGTGCACCATGTCCTGGGTCCACTCCCAGACATTGCCGTGCATGTCGAACAGGCCCCAGGGGTTGGGCTGGTAGCTGCCGACACGCGTGGTGCCACCATGGCTGTTGCCTTTGGGGCTGTCGTTGTAAGTGAAATGGGCGTCGTAATTGGCGTGTTCCGGCGTCAGCTGGTCACCGAAGCTGAAGGCGGTATGGCTGCCTGCACGGCAGGCGTATTCCCACTCCGCCTCGCTCGGCAGGCGGTATTCCTGGCCGGTCTTTTCGCTCAGCCATTGCAGGTACAGCTGCGCATCGTGCCAGCTGACGCACACCACCGGATGGCGCTCGTCCTGCGCAAAGCCCGGCTGCTGCCAGTCCACGTCCATTTTCGATTGCCAGCCCGTGGCCTTGACGAAGGCGCGCCATTCGCCGACCGTCACCGGATAGCGGCCCAGCGCGAAGGAGTGTTCGATGCCGACCCAATGCGCAGGCAATTCCCGGTCCAGCCAGGTTTTCTGCGCGCCGGCTTTGACGGCGATCTTGTGCTCATGCTCGGATGAGCCCATCTGGAAGCGGCCAGTCGGGATCAGCACCAGGTCCGGTCCCACGCCGCTGCCGTCGGTGAAGCGGTCGCGCAGCACGCCCTCCGCATCGGCCACCGGGCTGCTGGCACTGGGCAGCAAGGCCGCCAGTTCCGCGGCCTTGCGTGCGGCCTGCTCCTTGCGGTGACGTTCCTGCTCGGCGCGGTAAGCTGCTTCGGCTTTCAGCTGCGCCATCTTGCGCTGGTATTCTTCCTCGGCCTGGCGGGCTTTCATTGCATCGGCATCGCGCCGCGCGATCAGTTGCTGGCGCAGCCGCTCCTTGCGTTCCCGGGCTTCCTGCTCGGCCTGGGCCTTGCGCTGCCTTTCCTGTTCCCGGCGCAGCTGGTCCTGGCGCGCCTTTTCCTGCGCCGCTGCCAGGGCTTCCGCCTTGCGCCGTGCCGCCAGCTCCACTTCTTTCTGGCGGCGCTGTTCTTCCTCCTCGGCGCGGGCAATGGCGTCGGAACGTGCCCGCTGTTCGCGCGCGGCACGCGCCTCGCGGTCCTGCTGCTCCGCCGCCGCCCGTTCAGCCTTGCGCGCGGCGTCGCGCTGGGCTGCTTGTTCGGCATCCGGCTCGCCAGCCTTCTTCAGCGCGTCGAGCAATGCAGCCACCGATTCCGGCCGTTCGCCGGCGCGGTTGGCGAATCCATGCTTCAGCACTTCCCATTGCTGCGCGTTGAGCGCCGCCGGCCTGGGCGGCTCGAGCAAGGCGGTCGGCTGGTCGAACGGCAGCCTGCCCTCCAGCAGCTGGTAAATCATGACGGCGACCGCGTACACGTCCACCTGGGGCCGGGGTGCGCCCTGGCTGGTGCCGGCTTCGGGCGCGCGGTAGCCGGCGGTGCCTGCGTTCGGCGTGGCCAGGCCAAGATCGGTGCCGGTCGAACGCGCGCGCGAAGCAATCCCGAAATCGAGCAGCTTGATGTCGCCGGCCCTGGTCAGGAATACATTGCCCGGTTTGAGGTCGCGATGCACCAGGCGGTGCTTGTCCCAGGCATATTGCAGGGCATCGGCCACCGGCCGCAGCATCTGCTCGACCTGGGCCGGCGTGGCCCTGCCGTGCTCCGCCAGCCAGGCATCCAGGTCCTGGCCCTCCAGGCACTCCATGATGATGAAATAGCTGGAGGTCGCCGGATCCTGCGCCCATTCGTAGACACGCACGATATTGTCGTGCGCCAGGCGGCGTGCCTGGGTGGCTTCTTCGATCAGCAGCTTGGCGTGGGCCGGGCTTTGCGTCAGCTGCGGCGGCAGG
>JBCNOX010000545.1:0-3913 GCA_039593645.1 Pseudoduganella sp. | reverse complement strand
TATGCAGGGCTGGTCACCGCCATGATTATTCACGCCGCCGTCGACATTGCTGGCCTGTACGCAATCCGCCGCATGGCGGCGCAAACGCCGGTGACTGCCTGACTAGTGCGCGTGCAGCAGGTCGTTATCCGCCAGCTCCTCTTTCTCGGGAACTTTGCGCGGCAGCGTAATGATCACCGTGGTGCCTTTCCCCAGTTCGGATTCAACATGAATGGTGCCGCGCAAAACACCGGTGACAAGGTTGTAGACAATGTTCATGCCAAGTCCTGAGCCGCCCTGCCCCATCTTGGTGGTGAAGAAGGGGTCGTACACCTGCCGCAGGGTGCGGGTGCTCATGCCGTTGCCATCGTCGGCAAAGCGCAGCTCGACGTTTTCCTCATCCATCTCAACGGCGCTGATGGTGATCCGGCCGGAATCGCGCCCTTCGAAGGCATGCATGATCGCGTTCTGAATCAGGTTGCTCAACACCTGGCCTACGCTGCCAGGGTAGGAAATGAAGTTGATCGTATCCGGCATCCACACCTTCACTTCGCAGTTGGCGCGGCGCAGCTGGGCCGAGTAAGTAGCCAGCGTGTCATGCACCACCCCATGCAGGTTGAAGGCGCGCCGCTTGTCGGACGTCTGGTCGACAGCCACCTGCTTGAAGGAGTGGATCAGGTCTGCCGCACGCGTCAGTGAATTGGTGATGATCGAACATGCCATGCGCGCATCCTTCAGATGCGTATCGAGCGCGGAGCGTTTGATGCCGCCTTCGCTCAGATGGCGTTCGAATTCCTTGCACATATCGCTCAACGCCGTGGCGGTCAGCAGGCTGTTGCCGATCGGGGTGTTCAGTTCATGGGCGATGCCGGCCACCAGGGCGCCCAGCGATGCCATTTTTTCCGAAGTGATCAGGTTGGCCTGCGCCTGCTTCAGCGTCAACAGCACGGCCGACAGATCCTTGTGCGCCAGTTCCACATTGGCCTTTTGCAGCGCCAGCTCGCTCAGGCTGCGCTCCAGGCCATGCTTGGTGTCGACCAGCGCAGCCTCGGTCTGTTTGCGCTCCGTGATATCAATGATGACCCACACGCAGCCCTTGCGTGGGTCGTTCTCGTCCAGCATGCGGCCGTTCACCATGCACCACAGGCGGCGGCCGCTTGCGCTGGCCAGCTCCAGCTCGAAGTGCATCGGCGTGCCGTCGGCCACGCAGGCAAATGGATCACTGAGCCCGCCCGTCAGCATATTGCAGGAACGGCCGGCCAATTGGCCCGGCTGGTAGCCCATCATCTCCTCCAGCCCACGGTTGCAGCGCACGATGACGCCGTTGGCAAACAGCCCGATGCCGACAATGGCGCTATCCTGCAGCGCACGCAATTCGTCGGCCGTGACGCGCAGCTTTTGCGCCAGCGCGCGGCGCCGTTGCAGCGTCATGATCTGCGCGCCAATCAAGGCGCTGATGATGAAGCCTGCCAGGCCAATCACTGAAATCAGCCGGATATCGCGGCTGTAACGATCGCTCGCATGGCCTTCGAAATTCATGACCCAGCGCCGTTCGCCGACATCAAGCGGAATTTTCGAAACCAGTCCAGGCAGCGGAGGCAAGCGCTCACCAGCGCCAAGCTTGCCGAAGCTGTTGAACATCAGGTTATCGAGCGAGGGCGGGGTATTGCCGCCGTCGTTGATATAGCCGGCATCGTGGATGGTGACGTAGAGATGCTGGAGCATCGGGCTGTCGATCGTTTCCGACATCAGGTCGTTCACGCGGAACACGATGGCGACAAAGCCCACCAGCGCCGCATCGCGTTCCTGCTCCGTGAGCAGCGATGCACCGCGCTTGTAGATGGGGGCACGCGCCACGAAGCCCGGCTGGCCGCTGGCATCCTGCACCAGCGTAATGCGCTCGGTGGCCACCACACGGCCGGTGGCTTTGCCCAGCTGCAGGGCCTTGTTATGTGGAGGCAGCGCGGCGAGGTCGAGGCCGAAGGCATTTTCATTGCCCTTCATCGGCTCGTTGTATTCGATCAGGAAGTGCTCGGGCCGTACCGAGGCGGGATGCACCTTGTAGTCGGGATAGCCGCCGGTTTGCAGGCTGTCATCGGCGCGAATGCGTGCCGCATAGGCATCGAGTTGGCTGGATGGCACACGCCGCACGAACTGGATGGCCTGGAAGCCGGGATAGCGGCGCTTGAGGTCCAGCTCGCGCACATAGCGGCTGAACTCCACGCGCGAGACATCGTCCTTCACCGCGAACACGCCCTTAATGCTAAGCAGCATGTCGAAGTAGGTCTGCAGGCGCAGCTGGGTGTCGCGCGCGATCTTTTGCGTGTCGCGCTGGAAGGCTTCATTGGTCTGGCGGTCCTGCACATTCACCACGAACATGCAGACCCAGACGGTAACGCAAATACCGACAATAAAGGCCAGGTATCCGTGAATGCGCATGCTTGCTCCGACGGGACTGTGGAGACGACTATAGCATAGGGAAATCGGTAATACGCTGGGGAAACGGTCAGCCGTTGCTACCCTGTCGCATCCTGGTATCGCACCGCAATTTCCATCACCTGCTCCTCGGCGGCCAGCAGCGCGTCGACCACATCGGGATCGAACTGTTCGCCGCTGCCCTGGCGGATCAGCTCGATGGCAGTCTCATGCGTAAAGGCCGGGCGATAGACACGCCGGGACACCAGCGCGTCATACACATCGGCCACCGCAACCAGGCGCGCCGATACCGGAATGGCATCGCCGGCCAGGCCTTGCGGATAGCCGGAACCGTCGTAGCGTTCCTGGTGGCTGTAGGTGATTTCGCGCGCAAAGCGCAGGAAGGCGTTGGAAAAGCCCAGCTCACGCTCCACCCCGGCGATGGCATCGCGGCCATGCACCGTGTGCTGCTTCATGATCTCGTATTCTTCCGGCGTCAGGCGGCCCGGCTTGAGCAGGATCGCATCCGGAATGCGTACCTTGCCGATGTCGTGCAGCGGCGCCGCCTTGAACAGCAGCGGGATATGCGGCTCGATCAGTTCATCGGCAAAGCGCGGGTTGCCCTGCAGCTGGCGCGCCAGCGCCAGCACGATGTGCTGGATGCGGCGCAGGTGCGACGGATCTTCCTCATCGCGCCATTCGGCCAGGCTGGCCATGGCCCACGCCGCGGCATCGGCGATCAGGCCCAGTTCATTGAGCTGGGTGCGCTGGCGCTGCACCTTGGCGCGCGCCTCACGCAACTGCAGATGGGTGGCGATACGGGCTCGCAGCAGCTCCGGCACCAGCGGGCGCGCCACCACGTCGGAGGCGCCTTCGGCCAGGGCGCTTTGCTCCAGGTTGGGCTGGCCGCGTTCGATCATGGCGATCAGCGGAATGCTGGCGGTATCCGGGTTGCCACGCAGGCGCTGACACACCGCAAAGCCATCGCGCACGCCGTCGAACAGGATCAGGTCGGGCCGCGGCAGCTGCTCCGCCGCGGCGAGTGCAGCGTCGCCATCGTCGGCCGCGCGAACGGCATACTTGTCTTCCAGCAGGTGGCTGAGCTGTTGCAGGTGGTCGGCCGATCCGTCAACGATCAGCAGCAGCGGCTTGGTCTTTGGACTCTTCATTGCGGCATGATACCGCACGGGAAATCGTACAGGGAATGTTCAGTCGGCGAGTGCCGGCGTGCCATCCGGCAGGAAAGCGCCGAAGCAGCGGGTGCATTCGATGCAGAACAGGTGCGCCACCCGTACATTCTTCTGGCGCAGGACCAGTTGCAAGTGGCCCTCTTCGCAAATCGGGCAGGTTTCACGCATTGTGCCGCAGGCCAGCACGTCATCCGCCAGGTAGTTTTCGTCGTAACGGACACCATCAACAACGCGCTGCGGGTCGAGCTCGACCAGGAAAAGTACCGGTTCCGGGCCTCGCTGGTCGGGCACCGGATAGGCGCCTGAATGATAGTGATTCATTTGATTCA
>JBCNOX010000544.1:0-3929 GCA_039593645.1 Pseudoduganella sp. | reverse complement strand
GCTTCGATGTAGGCCGCCGTGCGCTCCAGATTTGCAGGATGGTCGAATGAGCGCGGATGAAAATCGATGGACAGCTTTTTTACATGCGCCGCGAGCCTGGCGGGCTCGACCGCCGGCGGCGTTGAAGGCACAGCAGTTACCAACGGCTGGCCGAGCATTGCAGCCAGGGCCAGCGTCCCCGCAACGATGACAGCCAATGCAGCGAGCAAGCGGCGAGGCTTGCGTGCAGGCGACTGCGAAAAATCCATTCAGTACTCCCTGTCGTCAAATCTTATAAGAGGATTCCGAATCCATTAGGACGATTCGCACAACCTTTTCGCTTGCAATCATTCCACCTGCAACGACTAGCCCGGGTGGGCTATGGTGGTTGCGATCCTGTTTTGTCACCATACCCTCCGATTTCAAAAAAAACGATGCCGCGACAAGTGCGCGGCAGCTGACCTACAAACCCGGAACAGGACCAACACATGAAACTCCAACATACCGCCATCGCGCTCGCCCTGCTGGCTGCAGCCCTGAACGTGCAAGCTCACGAAGACGAAGAAGCGCCCGTGAAATTCAAGCCAGGCATGCGCTACGGCGACAGCGCCTCGATGGGCAATGGCCGCTTCACAACCTACACCAAGATCAGCCCCAAAGGTAAGCCGGAAGCAGTCGGCGTCGAATTCCACGAGTCGACCCTGCAGAACCTGCCGCATCATCCGCTCAACGACGGCAAGACCTGCCTGGACCTGAACCGCGACGACAAGATCGACGATCACGAAGAGTGCGTCGGCGGCCATTCGCGCACGCTCTACTTCGATGCCAACCCAAGCCAGTTCAAGAACATCACCATCAACTGGGAAGCGCATGGCCACGTGCCGGACCAGGTGTACGACCGCCCGCACTTCGACTTCCACTTCTACACCATTCCCGACACCGAACGCCTCGCCGTTTTCACCGGCGATTGCCCGGGCCTGACCAACTGCGCCGTCGAAGCCAAGGCCAAGAATCCGGTCGCGCCGCAATACGTGCACCCGGACATGTTCAACACCAACCTGGTGTACGCGCACATGGGCAACCACTACGCCGATGCCACCGCGCCGGAGTTCAATGGCGGCACCTTCACCAACACCTTCATCCTCGGTACCTTCGATGGCCGCATCACTTTCTACGAGCCGATGATGAGCAAGGACTACCTCGACTCCAAGCCGAACGATTGCCAGCCAGTGAAACAGCCGGCAGCGGTGCAAACCGACGGCTGGTACCCGACCCAGTATTGCACCCGCTATAACGAGAAGAACAAGACGTACCGCGTCTCCTTCGAAGCCTTCACCTACCGCAAAGGCAGCTGAAGCCTGCCTGCCAACTTCACTTATTGAGGAATCATCATGGAACAGTTCGACGTCATCGTCGTGGGCGGCAGCGTGTCCGGTGCGCCCACCGCAACCTGGCTGGCCCGCAAAGGCTACAAAGTATTGATGGTAGAGCGCGACACCTTCCCGCGCGACACCAACTCCACCCACTTTATCTGGCCGCGCGGCATGTCCTACCTGAATCGCCTCGGCGTGGCCGGCAAGGTGCTGGAGCAGACTCCAAGCTTCAAGCAGCTGGAAGTCTCGATTGAAGGCATCAGCCTGCACGGCGGCGTGCCGCTGCAGGCGGTCAAGGACCGCTTCATCAAGCTGCACGGCAACGACGATGGCGTGGTCGACTACTATTCCGGCCCGCGCCGCTTCTTCCTCGACAAAGTGCTGATGGATGAAGCCCGTGCTTCCGGCGTCGACGTACGCGAAGCCACTACCGTGCAGTCGCTGATCGTCGAAGACGGCCAGGTGGTCGGCGTGCGCGGCAGCGGCCCGGCTGGCGCCCTGCTGGCGCGTGCCCGCGTCGTGGTCGGCGCCGATGGCCGCATGTCGCAGTTCGCCGGCATGGTCGGCGCCGAAAAAACCGTGGTGCGCGAGAAGTCGACCTTCGCCTACTACGGCTATTTCAGCGGCATCGACAAGCCTGAATTGTGCATCCACAAGCGCGGCCGCTTCGGCACCGCCATCTTCCCGACCATGGAAAACCGCCACCTGGTGCTGGTGTACGGGCCGACCGCATGGTGGAGCGATTTCAGCAAGGATCCGGAAGCGAACTTCCACAAGACCTACCGCTACGTAGTGCCGGAAGTGGCCGACATCGTCGCCAAGGGCAAGCGCGTGGAGGAGTTCAAGGCCATGGGCCGCATGGTGGCCTATCACCGCCAGACCTTCGGCAAGGGCTGGGTGCTGGTGGGCGACGCCTGCAGCTTCAAGGACCAGTGGACCGCAATGGGCATCACTCACTCGCTGCGCGATGCCGAACTGGTGTCTGGCTTCCTGGACCGCGTGCTGAAGAACGAAGCATCGTTCGAGCAGGCGATGGCGGAGTACCACGAGGTGCGCTCGCACGACTACGAGGATTACTGGAGCTTCGTGTGCGACGGCGCCGAATGCAATCCCTACACCCGCGAACACCTGGAGTTCTTCCATGCGATCCAGGGCGACCAGTCCAAGGTCGACCACTTCATGGGCCAGGTCGGCGACACCATCCCATTCTCGAACGCGATCGCGCTCGATGGCGAAGCCCGCCCACTACCTGACTTTATCAAGAGCTACGATCCGGAAGCTCTGGACTACTTCGCCAACCTGTACCAAGAGGCGAAGGCTGCTGCCTGATTCACTGATTTTCTGATTACCTCCTGTCGCGCCGGCACACCCGCCGGCGCACATCCGTTGTTCCCACCAAAAGGAAACCATCATGCAAGCGACATCCATCGGCGTTGACGCAGCATCCGCATTGCGTCTCAAAGCGCCCGGCACCTGCGGTGAACTGATGCAAGGCGCCATCGACGAACAGGACTTCCTGGTCAACTGCCCGGTCAACCTGTTCTCCTATGCCACCGTCGAAGAACACGACGACGGCCTGCACCTGTCGGACCTGAACCGCTTCACCAAGATCCGCGACACCATCGCGCTGGCCGCGCACGAATACGCCTTCCGCCTTGGCCACCGGGTCGCCATCCACAGCGATATCCCGCGCGGCAAAGGCATGGCTTCCAGCTCGGCCGACATCACGGCCGCGCTGGAAGCGGTGTGCCGCAGCGCCGAAGTGCGCCTGGACGCGCAACTGTTCGCGCGCCTGGTCACCGAAATCGAGCCATCCGATTGCGTCCACTTCCCCGGCATCGCGGAAGTGAACCACCTGACCGGCCGCCTGATCGACTCCATGCCGGCGCCGGCCGACCTCAATGTGCTGGTAGTGGACTGCGGCGGCGAGATCGACACCATCGGCTTCGACCGCAAGAAGGCGCGTGCCATCTACCGCCAGAACCAGCCATACCTGAAGGATGCGCTGGCCAAGCTGAAGCGCGGGCTGCGCCATGCCGATCCGCTGGCCGTAGCGGAAGCGGCCACCGCCAGCGCGCGACTGAGCCAGCAGATTCACCTCAAGCCGCAGTTCGACGAAATGCTGGCCACCAGCCGCGAACTGGGCGCACTGGGCGTGAACTGCGCCCACAGCGGCACGGTGCTGGGCGTAATGTACCGCGCCAGCGACCGCCTGGGCGACACCCTCAAACACGCCATCACACAGCGTTTTGGCAACAGCGTCGAGATTGTCGGCGATTTCAAGATTATCAGCGGAGGATGCTATGACTGCTAACAACCTGGACATCTTCCAGACCCGATTCCACAACCCGTCCATCTTCGCGATCCGTTCGCGCACCAAGTACCAGGGCAAACTGACCGACTTCTGCGTGCCGGCCAATTCCTACTTCCCTCCGCCGCAGATGCTGGAGCTGATCGCGCAGAACATGGGCGATATCCTCAAGTACTACCCGGACTATTCGCCGGTGTACCAGGAGGCGATCGCCGACCTGGTCGGCACCCCGGCCGAGAACATCGTGGTGGCCAACGGCATCACCG
>JBCNOX010000543.1:0-3962 GCA_039593645.1 Pseudoduganella sp. | reverse complement strand
CCGCCGCCGCCGCGCAAGTCGACGCCAAAGGGGGAAAAGCGTCCATATTCCGATACCGCCGTGGCGGATCTGCAGAAACCCGACGAGCGCGCAGACAAACCCGCGGTAGTGGCCAGCCTGGCTCCCGCTCCCGCGCCGTCCGCGCCGCCGGCAGCTGCGGTCAGCGCGGAAGACCGCGACCTGTCGTGGACCTGGCCTTCCGACGGCCGTGTGGTGGCCCAGTTCGACGAGGGCAAGAACAAGGGCATCGACATCGCCGGCCGCGCCGGGCAACAAGTGTTGGCTGCCGAACGAGGAAAAGTGATGTATGCCGGTAGCGGCATCCGCGGATATGGTAATCTCGTCATTGTGAAGCACAGTAACAGCCTGTTGTCGGCCTATGCCCATAACCGCGCCATCCTGGTCAAGGAGGGGCAGGAAGTGCGCAGGGGCCAGGCAATTGCTGAAATGGGGGACTCCGATACCGACACCGTCAAGCTGCACTTTGAGATAAGGCAGCAGGGCAAGCCGGTGGATCCATCGAAATTCCTGCCTAACCGCTAGATAAGCACCCATGACACGCTCGCCGAATGACCAACTGGAAGACGACTCGATTCCTGAGGAATTCCCGGACGAGCCGATCGATGAAATAGCCATCGATTCCATGGAACCGGACGGCGAGGTCGCGGTTGAAGGCGCCAGCGCCGTCATCGAAACGGTCGACGAACTGAAAAAAGTGCTGGCGGCGGAGCTCTCCACCGACACCACCCAGCACTACCTGAACCAGATCGGTACCCGTCCCTTGCTGACGGCGCAGCAGGAAGTCCATTACGCCACCCTGGCCAAGCAGGGCGATTTCGCCGCCCGCCAGACCATGATCGAGCATAACCTGCGGCTGGTGGTGTCGATCGCCAAGCATTACATCAACCGCGGCGTAGTCCTGCTCGACATGATCGAGGAGGGCAATATCGGCCTGATGCGCGCCATCGACAAGTTCGAACCCGAGCGCGGTTTCCGCTTCTCGACCTATGCCACCTGGTGGATCCGCCAGAGCATCGAGCGCGCCATCATGAACCAGGCGCGCACGGTGCGCCTGCCGGTGCACATGGTGCGTGAACTGAACCAGATCCTGCGCGGGAAGTACCACCTGGAGGCGCAGCACCACAACGGCAAGGATGCCACGGCGGAGGATATCGCCGACCTGGTCGGGCGCCCGGTCGAGGAGGTGCAGGATATCCTGGCCTTGTCCGAGCACGCCACCTCGCTCGATGCGCCGCTCGATAATGATCCGCAGTCCTCGCTGATGGACATGCTGCCCGGGGATTCCGAGGATTCGCCCGATGCGCGCGCCGAACACCACGAGATGACGGTACTGGTGCGGGATTGGCTGACCAAGCTGCCGGACAAACAACGCATCGTCATCATGCGCCGTTTCGGGCTGGATAACGACGATCCGGCCACGCTGGAGACCCTGGCCGAGGAGATGGGCGTGACGCGCGAGCGGGTGCGCCAGATCCAGCAGGAGGCGCTGGTCAAGCTGAAGCGAGCCATGGCCGCGCGCGGCGTGGTCCGCGATTCGCTGCTTTAAGAGGCAGCTTCTCTGCTATCATAGCGGGCTTTGGGCGCGCAATGCGCCGGCTGCAATCTTTATCGCTATGCAAGACACAATCGTCGAAATCAAATCCCTGGACATGGATGCCCGTGGCGTTGGCCACATCGAGAACGAAGACGGCTCGCCGGGCAAGGTCGTGTTCATCGAAGGCGCGCTGCCGGGTGAGAAAGTCAGCTTCGAGCTGCTGCGCAAGAAGAAGAACTGGGAGCAGGGCCGCATGACGGCGCTGCACAAGGAATCGTCGATGCGCGTCAAGCCGAAGTGCGAGCATTTCGACATTTGCGGCGGCTGCTCCATGCAGCACCTGGAAGCTTCGGCCCAGGTGGCGATCAAGCAGCGCGTCCTGGAAGACAACCTGTGGCACCTGTCCAAGGTCAAGTCCGACACCATGATGCGCCCGATGTACGGCCCGACCTGGGGCTACCGCTACCGCGCGCGCCTGTCCTCGCGCTATGTGGCCAAGAAGGGCACGGTGCTGGTCGGCTTCCACGAGAAGAAATCGGTATTCGTGGCCGATATCCAGAGTTGCCAGATCCTGCCGCAGCACGTTTCGGACATGATGATGCCGCTGCGCGCCCTGATCCACTCGCTGACCATCTTCGACAAGGTGCCGCAGATTGAGCTGGCCGTGGGCGAGGACAACACCGTGCTGGTGATGCGCAATATGGTGCCGCTGGGCGAGGGCGACGAAGACAAGCTGAAGGCCTTCGCCGACCAGTACAAGATCCAGTGGTGGCTGCAGCCTAAAGGTCCGGACACGGCTTACCCGTTCTACCCGGCCGCCAAGGAGCTGTATTACACGCTGCCGGAATTCGGCATCAAGATGCCGTTCAAGCCGACCGACTTCACCCAGGTGAACCACCACATCAACCGGGTGCTGGTGCACAAGGCGCTGCGCCTGCTGGAAGTGCAGAAGGAAGACCGTGTGGCCGACCTGTTCTGCGGCCTGGGCAACTTCACGCTGCCGCTGGCGACCCAGGCGCGCGAAGTGGTGGGCATCGAAGGTTCGACCGCGCTGACCGAGCGCGCGCTGTCCAACGCCAAGGTGAACGGCGTCGACGGCCACACCACCTTCCAGTGCCGCAACCTGTTCGAAATCACCAAGGACGACCTGATCGCCCTCGGCAAGTTCGACCGCATGCTGATCGACCCGCCGCGCGATGGCGCCATGGCACTGTCGCTCGCGCTGGCCGAGCTGAAGGAATCGCATCCGGACATGCTGCCAAAGCGTATCGTCTACGTCTCCTGCTCGCCGTCGACCCTGGCGCGCGATGCCGGCGTACTGGTGCACCGTGCCGGCTACCGCATGTCGCAAGCCGGCGTGATGAACATGTTCCCGCATACCTCGCACGTGGAATCGATGGCGGTCTTCGATCTCGAATAAGCAATAAAAAAAGCCGGCGCAAGCCGGCTTTTTTATTGGGGCAGGGGAGCGCTTAGTCGCGGTCGCCGGCCAGGCCCAGCAGGTTCAGCAGGCTGGTGAAGATGTTGTACACGTCCAGGTACAGGGCCAGGGTGGCCGAAACATAGTTGGTTTCGCCGCCGTTGACGATGCGCTGCACGTCAAACAGGATGTAGGCCGAGAACACGGCAATCACCAGTACCGAGATCACGATCGACAGCGCGCTCATGCCCAGGAAGATGTTGGCGATCGACGCCAGCAGCAGCACGATCACGCCGGCAAACAGCCACTTGCCCATCATCGAGAAGTCGCGCTTGGTCACGGTGGCATAGCTGGCCAGCGCGGCGAAGATCGACGCGGTGCCGCCGAAAGCGGTCATGATCAGCGTAGGACCGTTGGAATAACCCAGGGTGCGGCTGAGCAGCGGCGTCAGCATCAGGCCCATGAAGAAGGTAAAGCCCAGCAGCAGGGCAACGCCCACGCCGGAGTCCTTGTTCTTCTCAATTGCCCAGAAGAAACCAAAAGCGATCGCCATGAACAGGATGGCGCCCATGAAACCGCGCGGGAACGGGATGCCGAAAGTGACGCCGACGACGGCGCCCAGCACGGTCGGGATCATCGACAGGGCCAGCAGCCAGTAGGTATTGCGCAGCACGCGGTTGCGGATCAGCGCGTTGTCGGTGGCGACCGCGCTACCAAAATGATGTACGTTTTGCATATTTAAATGCCTCCTTTACTAAAAAGCATAGCATGACGCCGACCGGATGGGGACTTTCTGGCTTAGGAAATACTTAAAAACGCTTAGGGGAAGCCCTTACAGGCTCCTCAGGAGTGTTTCCTTAGGCATAGGGAGTGAACTATGTTAAAATCTAGGGTTGATCGAGAATCTAATTTCTTGTTTTAAACCTTTCTTTTTATTGGAGTTTTTCATAATGGCAATCGAACGCACCCTGTCGATCATCAAACCAG
>JBCNOX010000542.1:0-3975 GCA_039593645.1 Pseudoduganella sp. | reverse complement strand
ATGCCCGCTTGCCGGCGTGTAGACCGGCAGGCGCGCAAAGTCCGCCTGGCCGAACGGCTTCTCGTTGAACACGTAAGGATAGAAGTGGCGCCGTACCCGCTCATGGTAGGCCGTCACGCGCTCCAGATAGGCCAGTCGCGCTTCCATATCCGTACCGGCCAGCCGGTGCAGCAGCACCTGCACGTTGACACCGGCCAGCACCAGTCCCGCATGCCGTGTCCATTCCTCGCGCGACCAAAGCGCCCGGCGGTATTGTGCCGCCTGGCCCGACACCGCGTCATCCCCGGCCTGGTGCATGGCGTAATACCATTTCCAGTGGAAGCCCTGCGGCAGCGGCGCCGTATCTTTCCACTCGGGGTGGGTATGGAAGAAGCGCTGCATGGTTTCGTCGCTCGGCGTGTCCCAGGCCGTATGTACCGCCTGCCGCTGCGCCAGTGCCAGCTCGGTCCCTTGCGTGACCGGTATGGCCCGTTCCAGCGCGGCATTGACTGCCGTCGGCAGCACCAGCGCGACCAGCACAAACGCTGCCAGCAGCAATGCGGCGCCGGCCGCCGCGCTGCGCGCCACTGCCGCGCCCCAGGCCGCCAGCCCGCACCAGAAAGCGACATACAGCAATACGGCGCCGGCCATTATCGCGGTTTTGCCCGCCGCAGCACCGGAGAGCAGCGCAGCGGCCAGCAGCGGCAAGACCAGGGCTGCGGCGACCAGCGCAAGCCGCAGCAGCACGCGGCGTTGCCACAAAGCGCCGGGCCGGCCGGGCAAGGAGGACAGCAGGCGCAGGCGCCCGGCCTCGCGTTCGCCGCTGACCAGGTCATGCATCAGGGCGATAATGAACAGCGGCGCCAGGTAGACCAGCACGAAGGCGAAGTCGAAGTGACCCGGCGCCGCCAGCTCGGGATTGAAGGCCTCCGAATCGTAGAGCTGCGCCTGCAGGCCGAGGGCGCGCACCTGCAGCGCAAACGGCTGCACGTCGCGTTGGCCAATGGCGGCAAAGGCCAGTGGCGCGGGCGGGTCGAAGGTCAGGTGCGGTGTGTAATAGGCCGTCAGACCGGCATCGCCATCGGCGCCCTGGCGCGCGGCGCGCTCCCCGATGTCGGCAGCGTGGACCCCGGCAATACGCTCCAGTGCGGCGCGCTGCGCGGCGACGCGGTGCATGCCGCTCCATACGGCCAGGACGGACAGCAGCGCCAGCGCGGCAAGCGCCGCGACCGCAGGCCGGGAGCGCAGCAACAGCAATAGTTCAAAGTTCCAGTTCTTCATTCAGATTTTCCTTTCCAAACGGCGCGCCACCAAGGCGGCTGCCAGCCCAGCGGCGGCCAGCCAGCCGGCGAGGATGGCCAACGCAGGCCATACGCGTTGCGTCACCGTGCGTTCCAGCGGGGAGGGCGGATGCTGGTAGCGCGGCAGCGCGCGCCAGTAGTCGGCTGAAATGCGCTGCGCGCGGTCGTCGTGGTACTTCACTTTCTCGGCGTGCAGGCGGTTGAGCGCCTGGATCAGCCGGTAGCGGTAGTCTTCCCCCGCCAGCAGGAAGCGTTCGTGCGCGGCGCGGTCGGTATCGGCCAGGGCCGCCGACATGCTGCGCAGTGCCAGCAGCGGCACGGCCAGCGCCGCCGCATCCAGCAGGCTGCCCTGTGCGGCCTGGCGCGCGAAGTCACGCTGCATGCTGGACAGGAACAACTCGCTGGTCAGGCGTTCGCCTTCTTCGATCACCAGCCCTTTGTAGTTGACAGGCAGGTCTTCGACTTTGTCCACGCCATAGCGTTTCAGCACGCTGTCGCGGAAATTGCGGAAGTAGGGATCGTCGGGGTTGTGGCTGTCGCCAATCCTCGCCAGCTCGGCGTGGACGGCTGCTTCCATTTCGATACGGGTCGGACGCGGCACCAGGCTCGCAGCAACGTCCGGCAGCACGCGCGGCAGCAGCACCGTCGCCAGAGCCCATGCGCCGACCAGCAACAGCAGAGCGTCGCGTGCCTGCCGCGCCAGCGCCGACAACAGCACGGCGCCGCCAGACCACAGCAGCAAGTACGCGGCGTAGCCGATTGCCAGCCAGCCGGCTGGAGCGGCCAGCGCCGGCTCGCTTGCCGCAATGGCCGCCAGCGCTGCCAGGGCGGGCGCCGCAAGCACCAGGGCCAGTACGCCGTGCGCCGCCAGCTTGCCGGCCACCAGCGCGCCGCCGCTGACGCCATGCGCCAGCATCAGGCGCAATTGCCCGCGTTCGCGCTCACGCGCCAGCGAACCGAAGGCGAGGAATACCAGCAGCAATGGCGCCAGCACCTGCAGCACGAAAGCCGGCGTCAGCTGGCCGAAGCGCAGCAGCAGCGAGGATTGGCCGGCATCACTGAAATTGGCGCTGTTCTGGCGATGGCCTTCCAGGTACAGCGTGCTGCCGGTGAAGGGCGCGACGCCGAAGTCGAAGAAGGCGAGGGCAGTCAGCGGCCGGAATACATAGTGCCCGTAATGCACCACGCGATGCGGATGGCGGTCCGGCTGGCTGTTCCACTGCTCGTCGGCGCTGTGCTGCAGCCGCGCGCGCTGTGTTTGCGCGCTGTGGGCGCGTTCCAGGCTGGCCATGATGGCGGCCAGTGTCAGCACCAGCAGCAGGCTGGCCGCGGCGACGGCGACCTTGCTGCGCCGCAGGGCGCGCCATTCCTCCTGCGTCACGCGCCATGCCGTGGCGGCAAACGCCGGCCTCATGCCGCCCTCCGTGCATCGGCATAGCGCTGGAACAGCTGCTGGACGTCAAAGCGCTGCGGTCCTTGTGCAGACAGTTCGTGGGCAATCCGGCCCCGGTCGAGGAAGCCGATCCGGTCGGCCACCTCGGCTGCGCCCAGCAGGTCATGCGTCACCATGAACACGGTGACACCATGCTCGCGCAGCTTGCGCAGCAGGGCATTGAACTCGCTGGTCGCATGCGGGTCCAGTCCGCTGGTCGGCTCGTCCAGCAGCAGGACCGGCACCAGGCGCGCCACCGCCAGTGCAATGGCGACCTTCTGCCGCATCCCTTTCGAATAGCCGCCCAGGCGGCGTTCCCAGTCTGGCCGGGCCAGGCCGACATCGTCCAGTGCCGCCTCGACGATTGCCGGCGCGGCTTCGGCGCCACCCATGCGCAGCAGGTATTCCAGGTTCTCGCGCGCCGACAGGTGCTCATACAGCGCGACATTCTCCGGCACATAGGCCAGGCTGGCGCGTGCGGCCAGCGGATCCAGCGCCGGGTCGATGCCGCATACGCGGGCATAGCCATCCGCGGGACGTGCGAAGCCGAGGAAGCCGTTCAGCGTGGTGGACTTGCCGGCGCCGTTGCCGCCCAATAGTGCGTAGATCTCGCCGCGCCTTACCTGCAGGTCAAGGCAGTCAAGTACGGTAGCGGTGCCGAAGCGGACCGTCAGGCCCACCGTTTCAAGTGCGATGTTATTCATCTTGGTTCTCCTTCAAGTCAGTAGGAAGCCTGCAGCCCGAGCGACACCGCGCGCGCCGACCCGGGCGCCACCCAGGTGCGCTGGTAGGAACTGGTGTAGTAGGTCTTGTCGAAAACGTTGTCGACGTCCAGCGACAAGCGCAGGCCGCGTGCGATATGCCAGTGCGCGACCAGGCGCGCCACGGTGTAGGCGGGCAGTTCGAACGGCGCCGCGCCGCCCCGGGCCTGGGCCTGTGTGCGCGCTTCGCCCAGGCGGCGTCCGGTATGTGTCACGCCACCGCCAAGCGCGTAGCGCTGGCCGGCCAGCAACCCTTCGTAAACCAGCATCAGGCTGCCGTTCACGCGCGGTACGTTCAGCAGCCTGTCGCCGCGTTCCAGCGTGTTGTCGCGCAGGACTTCCGCATCGAGCAGGGACAGGCTGGCATTGGCGCGCCAATTGCCGGCCAGCTGGCCGGCCAGGTCGAAGTCCAGGCCCCTGCTACGCACCTCTCCAGCCGCCACCGAATACGCGGGCTGCGCCGGATCGGCGGTCAGCGCATTGCGTTTGCGGACGTCGAACA
>JBCNOX010000541.1:0-3988 GCA_039593645.1 Pseudoduganella sp. | reverse complement strand
CTGGTGCCGGCATGCCAGGCAGCGCGGTTCTCGTCGACCAGCGCATAGAACTTCGGCTTTTCCTCGTCGGTCAGCAGGTAGTGAGCGCTTACCTCATTCTGGGTCAGCAGCTTGATCGACAGCGGCAGGTCGGACACGGTGTAGTGGATCACGATGAAACGCACACGGCTGCTCTGCCCCTTGGACGGGCCAAGCGAATGGTCGATGGTCGGCGGCTGGGTGGCGCAGCCAGCCAGCACGGAGATCAGGGAAGCGAGCAGCAGTTTTTTGATCATGGACGTCTCGGTCGGTTCTAGTTGCGTGGACGAGCCGCCATGCGGGCGGCCGCGTATTGGGGATGGGCGGTGCGCCGCGACAGTTCAAGTCCGGGCGGCAGTTCGGCGCGCATGGCTTCGAAAATCAGCGGATGCAGTTCGGCGGCGCGGCCGGACAAGGCGATCGGACGCTCACCAAAGCGGGTCACCAGCGCCAGCGCCAGGCGGGCCAGTTCGCGCCCGGCCTGCAACAGGATGTGACGGGCGGCCGGATCGGCGCCGGCACTCATGGCCACGGCCAGCGCCAGCTTGCCGATGTCGCCGCGTTCCTGGGTGTACATGAAATTGCGCGAGAAGGTCCAGTCGCTGCCGCCGACATGGTCGAATACGGCGTGGGCCATGGGCGAATCTTCCCAGGCGCCGGGCTGCTCGTCCTCGCCGCGCCAGATGCGGCGCATCGCTTCGCGCGCGATCCAGAAGCCGCCGCCGGCATCGTCCAGCATGACGCCGCGGCCGCCGGCGCGGTGGAATTCGCCTTGCTCGTCAATGAAGGCGGCAATCGAGCCGGTACCGGCGTAGACCAGGTAGCCCTGGCCAGGCTCGAATGCGTCGAGGTAGGCGACTTCGATATCGTTGCAGAGGGTGATGGCGTCCAGGCGTACGTCGAGCAGGGTAGACAGCCAGTCGAGCAGCACATTGCCATCGCCGCCAAAGCCAGTCAGCCCGGCGCAGACGCGCAATGGCTGGCCGGCCTCCAGCACGTCCTTCGACAACTGGCTGAACGTGGCATGGACCAGCTCGCGGCCGGCCGGCTTGGCCATCATCAGCGCAGAGAGTCCGGCAACAGTGCCTTCGGCCACGATCCCGCCTGCCGGTTCGGCCAGCGCCCATCGCGTTTCGGTACCGCCAGCATCGATTCCCAGCCCTAAGGTACGATCGGTGTCAGGTTTGCCCATGATCTGTCGAGTGTACGTTGAAACGCTGTCATCTTTACATGATAGCGTGTGCGGCACTCATTCCAAAAAGTTATAAGGCGGCGGAAACCCGTGGGCTTTCGTTACCTAAGCGGTCGACCGCCGACACCACCACGCTGCGGGCGGGCACGCCGTTGTCGTCGGTCAACACTACTTCGCTGCGGCTCGCCGGCACCACATTGAAGCGCCATGCCTCGCCATAACGCGCCCAGATGGCCAAGTGCGCGGCGCGTGCTGCGTTGCCGAGGGTGACGGCCAGCCCGCTGGCGTGGCGCTTGACGGCCACGGTCGGCGCGGGCGGCGCTTCGCTGCCCAGCCAGGGGGAAGCCGGCACCAGCGCCGGCCCCTGGTAACTGGTGGCTTTCAGGTGGTCGCTCACGCCTTTGCGGTTTTGCATCAGGGCGGCAATGCTGAAATGGATGTGGCCATTGGCGTTGGTCCGGCTGCGCATGACCTCGACCTGCTGCACGATCTCGTCTGCGGTGAAGGACTTGCTGCTGTCGTCAATGCGGCTGGTGTACAGGCCCGGCCAGATATGGCGG
This sequence comes from Pseudoduganella sp., assembly GCA_039593645.1. GTDB lineage: Bacteria > Pseudomonadota > Gammaproteobacteria > Burkholderiales > Burkholderiaceae_D > Rugamonas. The sequence continues at coordinate 2,218 of JBCNOX010000541.1, read as the reverse complement.
CCGCGTCTGTTCTGCCCCAGCCAGTAGTCGAGCAGCACAGGAAAAGCTTGCGGCTGCTGGGCGATAGGCCAGTAAAGCTGCGGGGCCAGGTAATCGAGCCAGCCATTCTGCAGCCAGAGTTCGGCATCGGCATACAGCTTGTCGTACTGGCTGAAGCCCTGGATGCCGGGCGGGCGGCGGTCCGGGCGGCCGATGCCGAAGGGGCTGATGCCAAAGCGCACCCACGATTTCTCCTTGTGGATGCCGGTGTAGATTGCCTCGATCAGTTGGTTGACGTTCTGGCGGCGCCAGTTGGCGCGGTCCAGGGTTCCGCCGCCTTGCAGGTAGCGCTGGTAAGGGGCGCTGTCGGGGAAGTCCAGTTCAGGCTTGCTGCCGTTCGATGATGCATCCAGCGCCGCCTCGCCACCATTGGCGCCGGGGGCTTCGATCGGGTACGGGTAGAAGTAATCGTCGATGTGGACGCCGTCGATATCGTAGCGGCGCACCACGTCCAGGATCACATCCAGCGTTTGCTGGGCGGCGGCTTCTTCACCCGGGTCCATCCACTGGAACTTGCCGTACTGGCGCACCACTTGCGGCTTGGCGTTGGCGACATGGTCGCGCGCGTTAGGCGTGCGGGCGGCGGAATGGCGTGCACGGTACGGGTTGAACCAGGCGTGCAGTTCCAGCCCGCGGGCGTGGGCCTGGGTGATCCAGAAGGCCAGCGGGTCCCAGGCCGGCTCGGGAGCCTTGCCTTGCTGGCCGGTCAGGAATTCGGACCAGGGTTCCAGTTTGGATGGGTAGATGGCATCGGCGCTGGGGCGCACCTGCAGCACGATGGCGTTCAGGTGCAGCGATTTGGCGCGGTCGAGAATGGCGAGAGCTTCCGCCTGCTGGCGCGCCGGCGGCAGGTTGCTGCGGCTTGGCCAGTCGATATTGGCGACCGTCGACACCCAGGCGGCGCGGAATTCACGCGGCGCGGCAGGCGGCTGCTCGCCGGTGATGCGCTGCGGCGCGGGAGCAGGTGCCGCACCCGTGACCGGAGCCGGCACATTGCCGCTGCCGCCACCGGAGGGCGGCGCCGCCGCTTCGCCGGCGGCTGGCACGGTCGGCGTCGACGAACACGCCCCCATTAATGCGGCCACGCCGGCCGCGGCGGCGGCTATGGTCAGCCGCCTTTTCGCATTAAAAGCCAAAACCTAATCCTCACGTCAGCAGGAGCCGTATTCTACCTATTCCCGGCCAAACTCCGGATCTATCTTGATCAGTGCCGTCATGATGAAGGCCGGGATGGTTGCCGTGCAGACATAAATGAAGAAGTGCTGGTAGCCCAGATACTCCTGGATCGCGCCGCTGGCCATCTGCGGAATCATCATGCCGAGTGCCATGAAGCCGGTGCAGATCGAATAGTGCGCGGTCTTATGCTCACCCTGGCTCACCATGATCATGTACATCATGAAGGAAGTGAAACCGAGGCCGTAGCCGAACTGCTCCACCGCCAGGCAAGCCGAGATCCAGGCGAAATTCTGGGGCTGTGCCTGCGACAGGTAGACGAAAATCAGGTCCGGGATATGGATCGCAATCGCGAACGGCCACAGGCAGCGCTTGAGGCCAAAGCGCCCGATCAGCCAGCCGCCCACCAGGCCGCCGAGGATCAGGCCGATGATACCGATGGTGCCGTAGGCAATGCCAACGTCGGCCGTGCTGAGGCCCAGGCCGCCTTTTTCCAGCGGGTCTTTCAGGAACGGCACCACCATCTTCAGCAGCTGCGACTCGCCCAGGCGGAACAGCAGCAGGAACAGCAGGATGACCACAATGCCGTCCTTGCGGAAGAATGCGGCAAAGGTCGAAAAGAATTCCTGCATCGGCGCCGATGAATGCGCGGCAGGCGCGTCTTCCGCCGGCCTTGGCAGCGCGAAGAAGTGATAGATCGCCAGCGCCAGGAATAGCGCGGCTGTGAAGCCGAAGGTGATGGCCCAGGCCATGTGCGGATTGCCGTGGTACTTGATGATTTCGCCGGCCAGGAACAGCAGGCCGCCATTGCAGGCCACGTTCGCAGCGCGATAGAAAGTGCTGCGCACGCCGACGAATTCCGCCTGCTGCTTCTGGCGCAGGCCGAGCATGTAGAAACCGTCGGCCGCGATATCGTGGGTGGCGGAGCTGAACGCCATCAGCCACATCACGCCCAGGCTAAGCTGGAAGAAGTTCGACAGCGGCAGCGTGAATGCGACCGCGGCCA
>JBCNOX010000540.1:0-3989 GCA_039593645.1 Pseudoduganella sp. | reverse complement strand
CTCGCGTGGCATGCCGGCCAGGGTATCGTAGCGAACCATCGCATAGCGCTCCAGCACTGCGCCGTAGTTGGCAATGCCTTGCCGGATCTCGTCCGCGCTGTAGCGGCTCGCCAGGAAGGACACGGCATCGTGCCGCTCGCCTTGCTCGTCGAGGAAGCGTTGCTCCACCGGGTAGGGCGCGACTGGCACGCCGAGGCGCTGCGCCAGCCCCAGCACCAGTTCGCACTCGGCGGACGCGATGACGGCGCCCAGTTCCACCGGGCCGTTCGGCGTCTGCGCGGTGTACACCTTGCCACCCACGCGCGTCGACTGTTCGAACACGGTGACCTTCTTATACCCCAGCTGGCGCAGCGTGTCGGCGGCGGTCAGTCCCGCCGGGCCGGCGCCGATGACGGCGATCGTTTGTATGGCTTCCATGGGTTCTCCAGTTCAGGCCCGCATCAGGCGGTCGGCCTCGATCCAGGCAGTGACCGAGCGCGGGAAAGCCGGCGACGCCGGATCCACGCCCAGTATCGCGCACATTTCATTGCTGCCTACCACGCCGAAGGGACCGACAATGCCGCCCTTGGTGTGGCCGACCGCCATCACTTCGCCATCGAGCACGAACTCGAAGCGGATATAGGTCCAGCGTTCGTCCCAGCACAGGGCGCAGAAGCGCAAGGTGTAGCGCCGGAACGGCTTGAGCCCGCGGCGGAAGGCGATCATCGAGCCGCCGAGCATGGGACGCCAGCCACGTTTGATGGCTGGCCGCATGAAGCCGGCGCGGGTCATGTATTCGACCAGCGCCAGGTCAATGATGGTCATGTAGCGGCCATTGTTCATATGGCCGTTCAGGTCCAGGTCATTGGGCAGCACGGTAAGCTGCATCTCGATCATGTCGCCGAGCTGGATCGCGGGCTTGAAGCGCGCCCGCAGCCAGACCAGCAAGAGCCGGAAATACAGGTTCATCGTGCAGCGGCGGCGACTGCCGGGCGCATGCGGCTGGCGACGTGGCGCAGCGCCTGCTGGGTTTCCGGCTGCAGGAAGGCGTCGACGAATTCGCCGACCGGCAGCGCATCGACGTCGGCGAACACGTCGCACAGGTCGCGGCGGGCGATGGCGCGCATGCTGGCCAGGGCCTGCGGCGGCACCGACAGCAGTTCCTGCAGCCGTTCGCGCGTCTTCGCCACAACTTGCGCCGGCTCGGCCAGTTCGTCGACCAGGTTCACTTCCAGCGCCTGCTGCGGCGACAGCATGCGGCCGAACACCAGCAGCCGTTCCGCCTGCAAGGCGCCAACCACGCGCCGCACTGCGAGCTGGAAGCAGTCCGGCAGCGCCACGCCTACCCGCACTTCGTTCAGGCCGACCTGCCACGAGCCTTGTGCCATCACGCGGTAGTCGCAGAACACGGCCAGCAGGGCGCCCGCTGCCATGCAGTGGCCGGTGATGGCGGCGAAGATCGGCTGGCGCGACTGCGCCATTTCGGAGGCCAGCAGGAACACCTGCTGCCAGTATTCGCGCACGGCCTCGTAGTCGCCGCCCACCAGCGCAGACAGGTCCACGCCGGAAGAAAACACGCCCGGCGCACCGGACAGGATGATGCCGCGCTGGCCGGCGCCATCGGCTTCCGCCAGGGCATGGCGCAGGGATTTCAGCACGCCCACGTCGATCAGGTTGACCGGCGGCCGGGCGATGCGCAATTCCGTGATGCCGGAATCGTGGGGAATGATATCGATCATGCTTGCTCCGATTCTTCGTGAAACGGCGACAGCTGTCCCTGGCGCTCAGCGCCATGGAAGCTGCCGTCCCTGGACGATGGGGCTTACTGCTTGATGATGTTATGCTTCAGGCACCACTCGCGCACGTCGCGGAAGCGGGCTTCATTGAGGCGCTGGTTGTTCGGCGAGTTGCGCACTTCGCGGATCTTGTCGGTGTCGCCCGGCTTGATCGGGAAGTCGAAGGACGCATGCAGGGCGATCTCCGGCATGTAGGTGTATTCGTCCAGCAGGAAGCCGTAGCCCTTCTGGAAGAATTCGCACATCTCTGCCAGTTCTTCCTTCGGCGCGGCTTCGAAGTAGTTCTCGCAGATGGTCTTGGCGAAGGCGATGTGGCGCACTTCCTCCAGGTGGTGTTCCTTGAACATCTGGCGGGTCAGCGGGTCGATGCCGTCGGTCTGGGTCTGGAAGATCGAGTTCAATTCCGCGAACCACTCGATCAGCAGGTTCCAGCAGATGCCGTACACCGGATGCTTGCCGGCCAGCTGGCGCTCGAACAGGGAATAGTTCGGGATGTTTTCCGGGTGGCTCCACAGGCGCAGGTTGGCCTTTTCCAGGTAGCGGCGGAACATCAGCGTGTGCACGATCTCCTCGCGCGAGAACACCATCAGGTATTCGCGCACGTCGTCGCTCAGCACGCCGTGGTATTTGTTGACGTAGCCGACGTACAGCTCGGGCAGTGTCTGCTCCAGCCAGATGAAGTAGGACACGTCGCGGCCGGTCTCCAGCCACAGCACTTCGTTGCGCTGTGCTTCGGTCAGCGCATCCCAGTAGGGCGTGCCGTAGATCCAGCTCGACTCGGCCACTTTGGGCGGCTTGGAAAAGTCGATGCCCTTCTCCCAGTCGACCACCTGGTCGAGGAACAGCAGCTTGCGGTGCGAGGCGTTGATCAGCGTGCGCACGGTCTTCTGGCGCTTCTCATCGAGCACGATGGGGTTGGTTTTAGGTTGGCTTACTGCGGCAATACTGGCTTCCATACTTAACTCCTGTTATTGGGTTGTTTGGGGGCCGTACAGTTAATGCAGCAAAAACTTACGCCGCGACCTTTTCGTCGCGCAGTTCGCGGCGCAGGATCTTGCCCACATTGGTTTTGGGCAGGGCGTCGCGGAACTCGATGTATTTCGGTTTTTTATAGGCGGTCAACTGCTGTTTGCAGTAGTCCATCAGCTGCTCGCTGGTGAGCGATTGGTGTTTGCGCACCACGAACAGCTTGACGGCTTCGCCCGAACCGGCGTCGGGTACGCCAATGCAGGCGCATTCGAGCACCAGCGGGTGGGCGGCCACCACGCCTTCCACTTCGTTGGGGTAAACGTTGAATCCGGAAACCAGGATCATGTCCTTCTTGCGGTCGACAATGCGGACATAGCCCTGTTCATCCATGATGCCGATGTCGCCCGACTTGAAGTAGCCGGTCGCTGTCATGACCTTGGCGGTTTCCTCCGGCCGCTTCCAGTAGCCGGCCATCACCTGCGGGCCGCGGATGGCGATTTCGCCGGCCTGGCCGAAGGGCAGGGGATTGCCGTCGTCGTCGACGATCGCCACTTCGGTCGACGGCACCGGCAGGCCGATGGTGCCGCTGAAGCCTTCCTGGTCGGGACGGCACAGCGTGGCGGTCGGCGAAGTCTCGGACAGGCCGTAGCCTTCCAGGATCGGGCTGCCGGTCGCGGCCAGCCAGCGCTCGCTGACCACCTGCTGCACCGCCATGCCGCCGCCCAGGGTGATGCGCAAGCCGGAGAAGTCCACCTTGGCCAGGTCGGGCTGGTTCAGCAAGGCGTTGAACAGGGTATTCACGCCGGGGAAGAAGTTGACGCGGTACTTGGCCAGCTCCTTGACGAAGCCCGCCATGTCGCGCGGATTGGGCACCAGCAGGTTCATGGCGCCCCAGCGCGCGCCCATCAGCATGCAGGCGTTCAGCGCCAGGATGTGGTACAGCGGCAGCGCGCATACCGTCACCACCTGCTCGCCTTTGGCCTGGTTGAGCAGGGCGGGGCCGGCCCACGCATCGTTCTGCAGCATATTGGCGATCACGTTGCGATGGGTCAGGGTAGCGCCTTTGGACAGGCCAGTGGTGCCGCCTGTGTATTGCAGGAAGGCGATGTCGTCATGGCCAAGCTGCATCGGGCGCAGGTTCTGCCGCGCGCCCTGGCGCAAGGCTTCGCGGAACGGCACGGCGCCGGGCAGGCTGAATGGCGGCACCATCTTCTTCACGGTGCGTACCACGAAGTTGACCAGCAT
>JBCNOX010000054.1:0-16034 GCA_039593645.1 Pseudoduganella sp. | reverse complement strand
AGCGCCTGGGTGAATCGCTGCGCTTCATGACCATCTCCGATTACAAGGACGCCGACGCCAACGCCGCCGAATTCGACAAGCTGCACGCCCACCTGCAAGCCAGCTTCCCGCGCCTGCACGCCGCGCTCAAGCGCGAGAACGTCAACGGCAAGGCCCTGCTCTACACCTGGCAGGGCAGCGATGCCGGCGCCGCTCCTGTGATGTGGATGGCGCACCAGGACGTGGTGCCGATTGCCCCAGGCACGGAAAAGAACTGGCAGCAGCAACCGTTCGCCGGCGTAGTGCGCGATGGCTTCATCTGGGGGCGTGGTTCCTGGGACGACAAAGGCAACCTGTACGCCCAGATGGAAGCCATCGAAATGCTGCTTGCCGCCGGCTTCCAGCCGCGCCGCACCGTCTACCTGGCCTACGGCGCCGATGAAGAAGTTGGCGGCAAGCGCGGCGCCGCGAAGATCGCCGAGTTGCTCAAGTCGCGCGGCGTCAAGCTCGATTACGTGCTGGACGAAGGCCTGATGATCGTGCACGGCATGGTACCAGGGCTGCAGCCTGGCGCCGCCATGGTGGGTGTAGCGGAAAAGGGCTACGCCAGCTACAAGCTGGAGCTGGAGACTGCGCCCGGCCATTCCTCGATGCCGCCGCAGGACACCGCCATCGGCATGATGAGCAAGGCCCTGGTGGCGCTGGAAGCGAACCCGATGCCGGTGCGCATGGCGGGCCTGCCGCAGCAAAGCTTTGAAATGATGGCGCCGGAAATGAGCGGCATGAACCGCGTGGCGCTGTCGAACTTCTGGCTGTTCAAGCCGATGCTGGAGCGGATGCTGGCCAAGTCGCCCAGCACGAATGCGCTGATCCGCACCACCACGGCGCTGACCATCGTCAGTGCCGGCGTCAAGGACAATGTGTTGCCGGGCACCGCCAGCGCCACGGTCAACTTCCGCCTGCTGCCGGGCGACACGCTGGCTGGTGTGGAGCAGCACATGCGCCAGGTAATCGGCAACGAGAAGATCCGCATCACGCCCGACGGCGACTTCAACACCGAAGCGTCGCGCGTAGCCCGCCAGGACGGCGCACCCTTCACCGCGGTGAACCGCACCATCCGCCAGGTATTTCCCGATGTGGTCGTCGCACCCGGCCTGATGATCGGCGCCACCGACTCGCGCTACTTCGACGGCATGAGTGACAGCGTGCTGAAGTTCGGCCCTGTGCGCGCCCAGCCCGAAGACCTGCCGCGCTTCCACGGCACCAACGAGCGCATGTCAGTGAAAGGCTACGCCGACATGATCCGCTTCTACCACCAGCTGCTGAAGAACAGTGCATAAAGAAAGTCGGGGTCAGCTCCGGCAATCGTACATTTCAACTTGAAATGTACGATTGCCGGAGCTGACCCCGACTTTTATGTTGGAGGCTTGGTGCGTTAAGGCAGCGGGCGATCCGACAGTTCTCGGTCGTCGGTGGCAACCAGCTCGCCTTCCCACTTCGCCACTACGGCGGTAGCGATGGAGTTGCCGACCACGTTGGTGGCGGAGCGCGCCATGTCCAGGAAGTGGTCGATGCCGAGCAGCAGGACCAGGCCTGCTTCAGGAATCTTGAACTGGGTCAGGGTGGCCGCGATCACCACCAGCGATGCGCGCGGCACGCCGGCCATGCCTTTGGACGTGAGCATCAGCACGGCCATCATGGTGATCTGGGTACCCAGGTCCATATTGATGCCGTAAGCCTGCGCGATGAATACCGTCGCGAAGGTGCAGTACATCATCGAGCCATCCAGGTTGAAGGAGTAGCCGATCGGCAGCACGAAGGCCGCGATGCGGTTACGCACGCCGAAGCGCTCCAGGCCTTCCAGAGTTTTAGGGAAAGCGGCTTCGGAAGAAGCGGTGGAGAAGGCCAGCAGGGTTGGCTCTTTCACTTCCGACAGCAGCTTCAGCACGCGCTTGCCCAGGAACAGGAAGCCGGCAAAGATCAGGATCGCCCACAGCACGCCGATGGACAGGTAGAACTCCGCCATGAACACGCCGTAGGTCTGCAGCACGCCCACGCCGCTCTTGGCGATGGTGCCGGCAACGGCGGCGAACACGGCGAACGGTGCGAACTGCATCACGTAGCCGGTTACCTTCAGCATGATGTGCGCGATGCCGTCGACAGCGTCGATCAGCGGTTCCGCTTTCTTGCCAACGGCAGCTGCCGCGGTGCCGAAGAACAGCGAGAACACCACGATCTGCAGGATCTCGTTCTTGGCCATGCCGTCAATGATCGAGGATGGCACCAGGTGGGTGATGAATTCCTTCAGCGACAGGCTGGAAGTCTGCAGCGTAGCAGCAGCGGCAGCACCGTCAGCCGGGATGTGGCCCAGCAGCGCGTCGCCCGGACGGAACAGGTTCACCATGATCAGGCCCAGTGTCAGCGACAGCACGGACGCGATGAAGAACCAGCCCAGGGTCTTGATACCGACGCGGCCCACCTCCCTGGTATCGCCCATGCGCGCGATGCCGACCATCAGGGTCGAGAACACCAGCGGCGCAATGATCATCTTGATCAGGCGCAGGAACAGGGTGGTAATAAGAGACATGTAGTCCGCAAAGCTGGTCGCTTGTGGCGCCGCTTGCGAGACATTGATGGCGTAGCCGGTGAGGATACCCAACGCCAGGCCGACGAGGATATAGGTGGTCAGGCGGTTTTTGTTGGCCATAAGCAAGATTCCTGAAGTAGGGCGGATTTGCCGTTAGAATGAATAGCTATTTTGATGAGCTATTAAGCAAGTCCCGAAGTATCCTTGCGGTTCTAGGCCACTGTCAAGCAAGAATAAAACTGCTGAAACCCGAAAAAGATGATCGCAATTAAAGACTTAAGTAAATGGTTTGGCAACTTTCAGGTGCTGACGGACTGCAGCACCGAGGTGGCCAAAGGCGACGTCATGGTGATCTGCGGGCCGTCCGGCTCGGGCAAATCGACCCTGATCAAGACGGTCAATGGCCTGGAGCCGTTTCAGAAGGGTGAAATCATTGTTGACGGCACTTCGGTTGGCGCCAAAGGTACCGATCTATCGGCCTTGCGGGCCCGGATCGGCATGGTGTTCCAGAATTTCGAGCTGTTTCCCCACCTGTCGGTGCGCGAAAACCTGACCCTGGGCCAGGTCAAGGTCCTGCGCCGCTCGCAGGACGAGGCCAATGAGAAGGGCCTGAAATACCTTGACCGGGTCGGCCTGCTGGCGCACCAGGACAAATTCCCGAACCAGCTATCGGGCGGCCAGCAGCAGCGCGTGGCGATCGCACGCGCCCTGGCGATGGATCCGATAGCCATGCTGTTCGACGAGCCGACGTCCGCCCTGGACCCTGAAATGATCAACGAGGTACTGGATGTCATGGTCGGCCTGGCGCAGGATGGCATGACCATGATGGTAGTGACCCACGAAATGGGCTTTGCCCGCAAAGTGGCCAACCGCGTGGTCTTCATGGATAAAGGCCGCATCCTGGAGGACTGCAGCAAGGACGAATTCTTCGGCGCGCCCCGTTCCGAGCGCGCACGGGACTTTTTAGCGCGTATCATCCACTAACAGGGCGGGTCTTTGTCCCCGCCAGCGGAGGACACCATGACCTTTCTGCGACTGCTTCCCCTTTTCTTCCTGGCCGCCGCGGCCAGCGCCCAGGAGCCCACCGGCACCCTCGCCAAGATCAAACGTACCGGGCAGGTTGTGTTGGGCGTACGCGACGGATCCATCCCATTCTCTTATCTCGATGACAAGCAGCAGTACCAGGGCTACTCGGTGGACCTGTGCCTGAAAGTCGTCGAGCACCTCAAAACTCAGCTGGCGATGCCGGGCCTGAAGGTGGCCTACAACCCGGTCACCTCCGCCAACCGCATCCCGCTGATGGCCAACGGCACCATCGACCTCGAATGCGGCTCCACCACCAATAATGCGGAGCGCCAGCAGCAGGTGGCATTCGCGCCCACCATGTTCGTGATTTCCAGCCGGCTGCTGGCCAAGAAGTCGGCGAATATCCAGACGCTGGACGACATGAAGGGCAAGGTGCTGGTCGCAACTGCCGGCACCACCACGCTGAAGCAGATGACGATCCTGAATTATGAGCGCAAGCTTGGCATGAAGATCCTGATCGGCAAGGACCATCCGGAATCCTTCCTGATGCTGGAAACGGGACGTGCCGAGGCGGAGGCCAACGACGACATCCTGCTGGCGGCGCAGGTGGCCACATCCAAGGCGCCGGTCGATTTCGCGGTCAGCAAGGAGGCGATGTCGGTCGAACCCTACGCCATCATGATGCGCAAGAACGACATGCCCTTCAAGAAGGCGGTCGACGAGGCCTTGCGCAAGGTCTACCAGTCGGACGAAATCCAGCGCATCTACAAGAGGTGGTTCATGAGCCCCATCCCGCCGCGCGGCGTGAACCTGAATTTCCCCATGCCTGCCAACCTGAAGGCGGTGCTGGCCAAGCCGACCGATTCGCCGGACCCCGCAGCATACCGTTAGCATGCATTACAACTGGAACTGGCACATCTTCTGGGAGCTGTCCCCGGACGGTGTGCACAGTTATTGGGATACGCTGTGGTCCGGCCTGGCCTGGACGCTCGCGACCTCGCTGGCCGGCTGGGTGATCGCCCTGGTGCTGGGCATTGCGGTCGGCACGCTGCGCACAGTGCCCAATCGCTGGCTGCGCCGCCTGGCCATCTGCTGGGTGGAAGTGTTCCGCAATATCCCGCTGCTGGTGCAGATGTTCCTGTGGTACTTCGTGCTGCCGGAGTTGCTGCCGCGTGCGGCGGGCGACTGGCTCAAGGCGCTGCCAAATGCGCAGTTTGTGACTGCCGTTCTGTGCCTGGGGTTCTTCACCTCCGCGCGCGTTGCCGTGCAGGTGGCAGCCGGCATCAATGCGCTGGCCGGCGGCCAGCGGCTGGCGGCGCTGGCGCTGGGGCTGTCGCGCGTGCAAGCCTATGAATACGTGCTGCTTCCGCTTGGCCTGCGCATCGTACTGCCGCCGCTGGCCAGCGAGTTCCTCAACATCATCAAGAACAGCTCGGTCGCGCTGACCATCGGGCTGATGGAGCTGACTGCCAGCGCACGCTCGATGCAGGAATTCTCCTTCCAGTTCTTTGAAGCGTTTGCCGCCGCTACCGTCATCTATGTGATCGCCAACATCATCGTCGTTGCCGGCATGACCCTGCTCGAGCGCCGCGTTGCGCTCCCCGGTACGCTGGGTGGTGAAGCGCGGAGGCCAGCCTGATGTTTGCCAACTTCGACTTCAGCGTGATCGCCAATTCCTGGGTCTACCTGTTCGAGGTGGGAATGGTATTCACGCTCAAGCTGACCGTGCTGGCCATGCTGGGCGGGGTAGCGCTTGGCACCTTGCTGGCGATGGCGCGCTTGTCCTCGCTGCGCGTGCTGTCGCTCGCTGCTGCGGGTTATGTAAACCTGATACGCGCCGTGCCGCTGGTGCTGGTGATCTTCTGGTTCTACTTCCTGGTCCCGTATATCGCCGCCTGGATGATCGGTGCGTCCGAGCCTGTGAAAGTTGGCACCTTCGTATCCGCGCTGGTCACCTTCACTTTGTTCCAGGCGGCCTACTACTGCGAGATCATGCGCGGCGGCATACAAGCCATCCCTAAAGGGCAGGTCCATGCTGCGCAGGCGCTTGGCATGAATTACTGGCAGACCATGTCGAAGGTGGTGCTGCCGCAGGCCTTCCGCAACATGCTGCCGGTGCTGCTGACGCAGACCATCGTGCTGTTCCAGGACGTGTCGCTGGTGTACGTGCTCTCCGTTCCCGACTTTGTTGGCGCGGCCAGCAAGATCGCCCAGCGCGATGGTCGGCTGGTTGAAATGTACGTCTTTGTCGCGCTGGTGTATTTCATCCTGTGCACGCTCTTGTCCTGGCTGGTGCGGCGCATGCAGCGGCGCATTGCGATCATCCGGTGATCGTCCGGGACTGTCTGTGGGAGGTGCTGAAATGGCCCTTTTCAGGTGCTGAAAACTGCTGAAAGTAGCTTGCTGAGTACGCTTAAACAGGCATTTTCAGCACTTCACACCGAGAGGTGTGCACGGCAACCCAAAAGGCCGGCTGGACTTGGGCTTTCGCAATGTTTCGTGATGTATCGAAGGTGTACCGCTTTGTTTTCGCGCCTGGTGTGCGGGCGGGGCGGTGTGTACCATGTGGCGCATGAAGATGACTAAACTTTCGGTTGGCGCCTTGCTGGTGCTGGGGGCGTTCGGCAGTGCGCAGGCTGCAGGGCGCGTGGTTGCGGACGTGGCGCTGACGCAGGCGACGATTGTCGACGTCGCATCCGGCCACCTGGTGCAAGGCAAGGCTGTGCTGCTGAAGGGCGGCGATATCATCGCCGTGGTCGACCATGCAAAGTTGAAAGGCTACGCACCCAGGCGCACCGTCAAGCTGCCTGGTAAATACCTGATGCCGGGCCTGTGGGACACCCATGTGCACTTCGGCGGCGGCCCCGCCCTGATCGCGGAGAACAAGCAGCTGCTGGGCCTCTACCTTGCCCACGGCATCACTACCGTGCGCGATTGCGCCGGCGACCTGTCCGACACCGTGCTCGATTGGCGCGACCTGATCAACCAGGGCAAGCTGGTGGGGCCAACCATTCTCGCGTCCGGGCCGAAACTGGAAGGCTACAAGCCGCTGTGGAAAGGCACCATCGAAGTCGGCACGCCGGAAGAAGTCAGCAAGGCGCTGGATTACCTTCAGTCGCGCAGCGTGGATTTCGTGAAGATCACCGAGAACACCATGAAGCCGGAGATCTTCCTGGAAGCTGTACGCCAGGCCAAGGCGCGTGGCATGCAGACCTCCGGCCACCTGCCGGTGCAACTGACGCTGGACCAGGTCATGCAGGCAGGCCTTGGCAGCATCGAACACCAATCCTACGCGCTGCGTGGCGCGACCCCGCGTGAAGCGGAGCTGACCGCCCAGGTGGCGGAAGGCAGGATCACCGGGCGCGAGGCGATGCGCGCCAGCCTGGAAAGCTTCGACGAAGCCACCGCGCGCGCCACCTTCCGCCGCATGGCCGCAGCGGGCATGTCGATCACCCCAACCCTGGTGGGTTCGCAGGTCACCGCATACCTGGATCAGGACGATCACGCCAACGATCCCTACCTGAAATACATCGGCAAGGGCCTGCGCAAGACCTACGAATGGCGCGTGCAGCGCGCGGCCAAGGACGATGCTGCCGCCATCGCTTACCGCCACGCGGCCTATGAAAAAGCAGCTTCGCTATTGCCGCTGCTGCAGCAGGAAGGCGTCAACATCATCGCCGGCACCGATGCGGGCTTCCTGAATTCCTTCGACTATCCGGGCCAGGGCCTGCATGATGAACTGGGAATTTTCGTCAAATACGGCCTGACGCCGCGGCAGGCGCTGCAAGCGTCGGTGATCAACGGTCCGCGTTTCCTCGGCAAGACGGAGCGCTACGGCGCCGTGGCCAAGGGCAAGGCTGCCGACCTGCTGGTGCTGGACGCCAATCCGCTGCAGGATATCGCCAACACCCGCAAGGTGCGCATGGTGGTCAGCCACGGCAAGGTCTACCACCGCAGCCAACTGGACGCGATGCTGGAATCCGCGCGCCGGTACGCGGACGAGCATCCGGCGCCGCCCGAAGCCTAAGCGCGGCCGCGCCAGGCTTTCTCGATCTTTGCGACGTCGATCTTCTTCATATCCATCATCGCGTCGAACGCGCGCTTGGCTGCGGTGCGATCCGGGTCGGCGATAGCCTCCATCAGGATGCGCGGCGTGATCTGCCAGGACAGTCCCCAGCGGTCTTTGCACCAGCCGCATTCGCTTTCCTGGCCGCCGTTGCCGGTGATGGCGTTCCACAAGCGGTCCGTTTCCGCCTGGTCTTCAGTCAGGATCTGGAATGAGAAGGCTTCGCTGTGCTTGAAATGCGGACCGCCATTCAGGCCAATGCAGGGAATGCCGGCAACCGTGAATTCGACCACCAGGGGATCGCCCTGCTTGCCGTCGGGGTAGTCTCCCGGCGCCCGGGTAATCGCGCCGACCGAGCTGTCGGGGAAGGTTTTTGCGTAGAAGGTGGCGGCATCCAGTGCATCGCCGTCGTACCAAAGACAGACTGTATTCTTGCTAGCCATCGCTTGCCTCCTCAAAGGATTGCGGGGGAAGCGCCAATATCGCACATTCTCCCGGCTCATGCGGTACAGCAGGTAAAATGGCGGGATTCGTTTTAAAAGAAAGCCTTCTGCCATGAGTGACTTCGAGATCCCGCACAGCATCACCATCACCCGTCCAGACGATTGGCACCTTCACCTGCGTGACGGCGCCACCATGGCCAGCGTCCTGCCGGACACCGCGCGCCAGTTCGGCCGCGCGATCGTGATGCCAAATTTGAAACCTCCAGTCACCACCGTGGCGCAGGCAGCTGCCTACCGCGACCGCATCCTGGCCGCCCTGCCGCAAGGCATGGACTTCGAGCCGCTGATGACGCTTTACCTGACCGACAACACCTCGCCTGACGAAATCATCCGCGCCGCCGACAGCGGCTTCGTGCACGCGGTCAAGCTGTACCCGGCCGGCGCCACCACCAACTCCGACGCGGGCGTGACCGACCTGGCCAAGTGCTACAAGGTGCTGGAAACCATGCAGGAAGTCGGCATGCCGTTCCTGGTGCATGGTGAAGTGACCGACCAGGACATCGACCTGTTCGACCGCGAAGCCGTCTTCATCGAGCGCGTGATGCGCCCGCTGCGCAAGGATCTGCCGGCGCTGAACATCGTGTTCGAGCACATCACCACCAAGGATGCGGCCCAATACGTGGCGGAAGCGGAAGGCCCGATTGCGGCCACCATCACCGCCCACCACCTGCTGTACAACCGCAACGAGATTTTCAAGGGCGGCATTCGCCCGCACTACTACTGCCTGCCGGTGCTGAAGCGCGAAGAACACCGTCTGGCCCTGGTGACCGCCGCAACCAGCGGCGACGAGCGTTTCTTCCTCGGCACCGACTCCGCGCCGCACGCGCAGGGCGCCAAGGAAGCCGCTTGCGGCTGCGCCGGCTGCTACACCGCGCTGCACGCGATGGAGCTGTACACCGAAGCCTTTGCCCGCGCCGGAGCGCTGGACAAGCTGGAAGCCTTCGCCTCCCTGAACGGTCCGGCCTTCTACGGCCTGCAGCCGAACAAGGGCACCATCACCCTCAAGCGCGAGCAGTGGACGCTGCCGGCCGAGCTGCCGTTCGGCGATTCCAGGCTGATCCCGCTGAACGCCGGCGAAACGATCAATTGGAAAATGGCTTAAACGACCAAGTGTTCCAGGAAATCGACTGGTCCCGCGCCTGGTATGCATCGGTGCGCGGCGCTGCTTCCCGCATCGACCTCTCCCTGCCCAGCGTCGTCGAACCGTTCTGCGAACAGGCGGCCGCGCTGGCGCTGGTCAACCATGCAGGCCAGCCGCTGCGCTTCGTGCCGCAAGCCGCCCTGCCCGAGGGTAGCGCCTATGAAGAGTTCATCGGCGCCACAGGCCAGGTTCCCACGCGGGACAACCTGCACGATTTCTTCAATGGCCTGGTGTGGCTGACCTTCCCGCGCATCAAACGCCAGCTCAACGCCTTGCAAGCCGCTCAGATCGCGCAGGACGGCGTGGGCAAATCGCGCGGTCCCGCGCGCGATGCTGCTACTATTTATGACGAAAACTCGGCGCTGCTGGTCGTGCGCGACGACGCCGAAGGCGCGGCTCTGGTGGACGCCTTGCGCAACCACCGCTGGCGCGAAGCCTTCGTGCAGCGCGCCGCCATGTTCGGCCGCGATGCGGAAGTCTGGCTGTTCGGCCACGCGCTGATGGAGAAGCTGGTGGCGCCCTACAAGGCGATTACCGCCCACACCCGCGTGGTGCCGGCCGGCGGCGACTACTGGCAACTGGACGACGCTGGCCGCCGCGCATGGCTGGACCGCGACGAGGCAGCGCGCCTGGCCAGCGCAGGCTTGGGCAAGGGCGGCTTCACGCCGTTGCCGGTGCTGGGCATTCCCGGCTGGTGGCCGCAGCAGGATGACGCTTTTTACGCAGACGACACGGTTTTCCGCCCGAAGCGGAAGCCCGCTTGAAAAGGAGCTTTGAATGGAAAAGATTATTCGCTGGGGCATCCTCGGCACCGGAAAAATTGCCAAGGCTTTCGCGACGGCGCTGCGCGAGGTGCCCGATGCCGAACTGGTGGCGGTTGCCTCGCGCAGTTTAGATAGCGCTACCGAGTTCGCCCGGGAGTACGGCGTCAAGCGGGCCCACGGCGACTACCAGGCCCTGGCCGACGACGACGGCGTCGATGTCATCTACATCGCCACCCCGCACGCCATGCACCACGAAAATGCCATCATGTGCCTGAAAGGCGGCAAGGCGCTGCTGGTCGAAAAAGCCTTCACCCTGAACCGCCGCGAGGCGCAGGAAATCGTCGACCTGGCGCGCGAGCGCAAGCTGTTCGTGATGGAAGCCATGTGGACGCGCTTCCAGCCCGCCATCCTGGAAGCCAAGCGCATGATCGACATGGGGGAGATCGGCAATGTGCGCAACCTGCAGGCCGACCTGGGGTTTGTTGCCGATGCCGGCCCCGAGCACCGCCTGTTCAACCCTGCGCTGGGTGGCGGCGCGCTGCTCGACCTGGGCATCTACCCGCTGTCGATGGCGGCTTTCTTCCTCGGCGCGGTGAAGGCAGCGCGCGGCTATGGGGAGTTGGCGCCCAACGGCGTCGACGTGCAGGCCAACTTCGTGCTGCAGCACGACGACGGTGCGTTGTCCGCTTGCAGCTGCAGCCTGAATGCCCGCACTCCGGCTACGCTGAGCGTCTGCGGCGACAAGGGCTTCCTGCGCCTGCACGGCCGCTTCCACCACGCCGAGCGTTTTACCATCGCGCTGAACGACGGCAGCGAGCACGAATTTCACTTCCCGCGCATCGGCAACGGCTACGCGCACGAAGCGATCGAAGTGGGGCGCTGCCTGCGCGAAGGCTTGCTGGAAAGCCCGGAAATGCCGCTCGACGAAACCGTTGAGCTGATGGGCGTACTGGATGAGCTGCGCGCCCAGATCGGCGTGCACTATAGCGTGGACTGAGCCCCGGATTGTCGCGGACGCCACACACGACAACTCTTTACAAAAAACTGTTAGCCCTCCAATTGTCATAAAGTTATTATCGTATTTTTAACTTTGGTGGGAGGGTGGTATGCAAAAAGCAATCCTGAAGCTGGCAAGCGGGGCAGTGCTGGCATTGGCATCCAGCGCCGCTTCGGCACACTGGGTCACTACTGATCTTCAAGTTACGGGCGTGATCCAGGAAGTACCGGGGCCGTCCCCGCGTTGCCCCTCCAATTTCGGCGGCACCATTACGGGCCATGGCAACAGCGAGCTGCTGGGCCGGGTTGCCTACGTCGCCAGCGATTGCATCACCCCCAACGGCGCGATCTACAACTTCGACCGCGGCCGCCTGATTCTCATGACCCTGTCCGGCGACCAGATTTACGCCGATTACAGCGGCCAGTTCGTGCCGACTGGACAAGGCACCAACTACGTCTTCAACAGCGCCACTTTCCGGATTGTCGGCGGCACCGGCCAGTATATTTTCGCCAGCGGCGGCGGCCAGCTGCAGGGCGGGGAAGACATGGTGACCGGCGTGGGCAACATCGTCCTGAGCGGCCGCATAAGCTACTGGAAGCGCTAAAGCCGTTTTGGGCGGCCGCCAGCAGGATTTGGCGGCATCCTTTACACTGGCTTTCTTTGCCAGCCAGGATGCCTGCCATGCCAAGCAACGACCGCCAACTCAATCTTCAGACGATCCTGCTCGCGACTGGCGTAGTGCTGACGCTGTCGATGGGCGTGCGCCACGGTTTCGGCTTCTGGATGCAGCCGATTTCGCAGGCCAATGGCTGGAGCCGCGAGACCTACTCGCTGGCGCTGGCGCTGCAAAACCTGTTGTGGGGCGCCTTCGGCCCCTTTGCCGGCATGGTGGCGGACCGCTGGGGCACCCAGCGCGTGGTGATCGCCGGCGCCTTCTCCTATATGTGCGGCTTGCTGTGGATGGCCACGGTGACCCAGCCGACGCTGTTCATCGTCGGTTCCGGCGTGTTCATTGGCCTCGGCCTGGCCTGCACCGCCTTTGGCGCGGTGAGCGGCATTATCGGCCGCGCGGCGCCGGTGGAAAAGCGCTCCTGGGCATTTGGCGTCTCGGGCGCGGCCAGCTCCTTCGGCCAGTTCCTGATGATGCCGGTCGAGCAGCAGCTGATTTCCTCGATCGGCTGGCAGCACGCCTTCTATGCGCTGGCGGGTGTGGTGTTCCTGCTGATGATCCCCATGACGACCTTCATGCGCGAGCCGAAACATGAAGCGGCAAGCGGCGCCGCCCACCAGAGCGTGGGCGAGGCGATGCGCGAAGCGATCGGCAACCGCTCCTTCCTGCTGCTGGTGACAGGCTATTTCGTGTGCGGCTTCCAGCTGGTATTCGTCGGCGCCCACCTGCCGGCCTACCTGAAGGACAAGGGCATTGCAACGCCGGGCGTGGCGGTGGCGGCGCTGGCGCTGATTGGCCTGTTCAATATCTTTGGCTCGTTCGCCGCCGGCCAGTTGGGCGGCCGCCTGCCAAAGCGCTACCTGCTTTCCTCGATCTACTTCGCGCGCTCGGTGGTAATCGGCCTGTTCCTGCTGGCGCCACTGTCGGAGCTGACGGTCTACCTGTTCGCAGCGGCCATCGGTTTCCTGTGGCTGGCCACGGTGCCGCTTACCAACGGCATCATCGCCGGCGTATTCGGCTTGAAGCACATGTCGATGCTGGCCGGCGTGGTGTTCCTGTCGCACCAGGTGGGCAGCTTCATTGGCGTATGGCTGGGCGGCTACCTGTTCGACAGGCTTGGCAGCTACGACGTGGTGTGGGGCATTACCCTCGGCCTGGGCGTGCTGGCCGGCCTGGCCAACCTGCCGATCGACGAGCGCCCGCTGGTACGCAGCGAACCAAAGCTGAAGGTGGCCTGACATGAAACAGCGGCTGCTCCAACTCGGACTGTGGGCTTTTATCGCCGCCGTGCTGGCGCTGGCGTTCCTGGCCTACCTGCGGCCGTCCTTCATGCTCGACCTGGCCAACCGCATCTACCTTTGCTTTTAAGGCACAGGCTACGCTTGCCGGCGCGACTTGCCGGACTTCTGGGCAACCTGCGTTTTCTTTTTCGAGGTCTTTTCGCTGGCGACGCGGCTCGCCTTGCCCTTCTTGCCTTTGCCGGCCTTGTGCGGCGCCGGCGGGACTTCTTCAACCCCGGTGCGCTTGGCACGCATTGCCGATGGCAGGGCATTGTCTTCCAGGTCGGCCAGCATGAAGCGGTTCGGGTCGATGCGGGTGCCGTCCTGGTAGGCTTCCAGGTGCAGGTGCGGGCCGGTGGCGCGGCCGGTGGCGCCTGACAGGCCGATCAATTCGCCGGCAGCCACGGTGTCGCCGACACTCACATTGCGCTTGTTCAGGTGGGCGTACAGCGAGCGCAGTCCGCCTTCATGTTCGATCACCACCACATTGCCGTATTTGCGGTCGCCCAGGTAGCCCATGCCGGATGCGACCACTGTGCCGTCGTTGGTCGCCATGACTGGCGTGTTGTGCGGCACGGAGAAGTCGATGCCGCCGTGCGCGCGGCGTCCGCGGGCGGCGCCGAAGAAGCTGCTGACGCGGCCCCCTTCCAGCGGCAGGCGCCATTGCTGGAGGAGCGATTCTTTCGACTCTTTCAATTCCTGCGGCGGCGGGACGTCCAATGGTTCAGGCATCGCGGCTGCTGGCTGGATGACGTTGGCGGCGGCCAGCATGGCCATCAGGAAGATGTTGGTGATCTTTGGCATAGCGGGCGAGTTTCGCATAACACAGTGCAATAAGGCAAATGCGTAAGTAACAGACAAGATTTCTTTCGTTAGTTAAAGCTGTGCTTGTAGCTGAGCCGCAAGGTGGCGCCGCCGCGCGTGACAATGGTGGTCTGGCGCCAGGCCGCGCCTTCGTAGCGGTCAGTGCTGGCGCGATCGGGGTGCAGCACGTCGGACAGGGCGAGGCGGAACTCCTGGTGCGGCGACAATTTCCAGCTGGCGCGCAGGTCCAGCTTGCGCTGGTATGGCGCCGTTGAAACGAAGGTCGCCGCATCGCGGCTTGGCCCGCCGGCTTCGTAGGAGAACTCGGCATCCAGCGTCAGGGCGGCGCGCTTGTAGCTGAGGGCTGCCGTGCCGCTCAACGGCGTTTGCGCTGCCAACCGGTTGTCGGGACCCGGCACATTGTCAAGGCGTGAATGGTTGAAGGTGGCGTTGGCGCGCACGGAGAGTGCGGCCGTCAGCGGCGTACGCAGTTCCAGCGTGAAGCCGCGCACGCGGGCGCCGCCCCGGTTGGCAGGCATGCTGACCCAGCGTGCGCCGTCGCGGTACAGCGTGTACAGGATCACGTTGTCGATGTCGCGTGCATAGATGCTGGCGCTGAGCAGGCTGTCCTTGGCGAAGTAGTAGTCGATGCCGGCGTCGAGCCCCCATGCCAGTTCCGGGCGCAGGGCGGGGTTGCCCTGGCTGTCGGGATTGGTCGGGCTATTGTTGTTGTCGGCCGTGAAGCGGCGCGGGATCAGGTCGAGCATATTGGGCGCCTTGTAGCTGCGGCTGGCGCCTACGCGCAACTGGCTGTCTCCCGGCAGCTTGCGCATCCATTCCAGCACCGGGCTGACGACGTTGCTGCGCTGGCGCACGGATGCCGTGTGGCGGTCGTGCGCTTCGGTGCGCATGGTTTCCCAGCGCAGGCCGGCGGACCAGGAATCGGCGTCACGCTTCCACTCGTCCTGGGCAAAGGCTGCCAGGCGCTCGATGCGGCCGTCGTAGCGGTCGTCGCGCAGGAAGTTGAGCGCACCGGCGTGGTTGTATTCGTGCTCGATGCGCGTTTGCATGCGCTGGATGGCGGAGCCGTCCCAACCCGCAACCAGGGCGTGGCCGTTGCCAAGCGGGTGGGAATATTTGCCGCCGTAGTTGAAACCGTGTTCGCGGATATCGCCATCCACATGGCGTACGGTCGGGCCGGGGCCGGCCAGCGGCAGGCCGGAGAAATCGAAATCGGTATCGCGCGGCGCTGTATTGCCGCCCAGCTTGAACTCCCATTGCCCGCCTCCTGCCAGCGTGCGTTGCCATGTCAGTTCGCTGCGCAGGAAATGGCCGCGCATCCGGAAGCGGCTGCGCACGTTCGCGAAGTCGCCCGATTCGCCCTGTTGCACGGCTTCTTGCGAGCGGTACCTGATATCGCGGCGGTTCACGGTCGCGATGGTTTGCAGCGCGAAGCTGTCGCCGCCGGCAGTGCTCCAGTTCAGGCGCGGGCTCAGGTTGAATGACTCGCCGACGTTCTCTTCGTGCGAGCGGATAGTGCGCAGCATGCCGGGTGCGCTGTCGGTGATGGTGCGGTCGGCGGGCGTGCTGCTGCGTGACAGCACAGCGCTGACGTTGTGCGACCAGCCGTCGGCCTTGCCGGTGGATTGGGCGGCGAGGCGTGGCGACCAGCCACCGTGCAGGCTGTCCATCCCGAGCTGCAGTTCCTGCGCGCTGCGGCTGACGGATTTGCGCAGCACGATATTGATGGTGCCGGCAATGCCTTGCGTGCCCAGGACGGCCGATGCGGTGCGCTGCACTTCGACCCGCTCGATCACTTCCGGCGGCAAGCTCTCCAGCGAGAAGCCATTGGGCGCGGGCTGGCCGTTCAACAGGATTTGCGTGTAGCCCTTGCCCAGGCCGCGCATGCGGATGCCGCCACTGTCGCTGATGGTGATGCCGGGCAGCCGGCGCAGGGCGTCGGCCACGGTGCGGTCGCCGTTCGCTGCCAGCTCCTCGCGGGTCAGCACGACGGTGCTGGCCGTATCCTCCTTGCGCTGGTCGAGGCGCGCGGACTTGATTTCCACGACGGGCTGCGCGGACGCAGTTGGGGCTGCCAGCGCAGCGGCCAGCATGAATATGCTCTTCTTCATTGCGATTCCTCAGGGCGAGCGCCGCCACTGCCGGGCAGCGCGCGGCACTGGCAAGGGCGGCTGGGATTGGTTTAGGGCGCGCGGC
>JBCNOX010000539.1:0-3999 GCA_039593645.1 Pseudoduganella sp. | reverse complement strand
TCGCCCGCCCCCTTGGTCATCGAATACAGCTCGCTGGCCTGGGTTTCGAAGGCCCGCGCATCCTTGCGGCCGGCATAGATTTCCAGCAGTTTCAGGCGCACTGGGTGGCGTTCCGGATGGACACGCAGGGCTTCCTTCAGGATTTCCTCTGCCTGGGCATCGCGGCCGTAAGCGATGTACACATCGGCTTCCGCTACCGGATCGACTTCATTGGTATCGAGCTGGCTGGCCGACGGCGCGAAGTTGGAATTGAACACGCTGTTGCTGGTGTCCACGCTCTGGCCGCCGGTTTCGGCGAACAGCGAATGCGCGGTGGTGCCAGGATCGCCCAGCACGCTGGCAGCTTCCGTATTCGGCAGCGACAGCTCTTCGGCAGCCTTGCGGCGGCGGACCACCAGCAGTGCAGCTGCGCCGAGCAGCGCAGCAACGCCAGCGCCGATCAGCTTGATGTTTTCCATGATCATGTCGACCAGGCCTGGCTCGACTTTCGCCGGAGGAGGCGTCACCGAACGCTTTGGCTTGGTTGGCTGGACCGGCGCGGCTTCGGCCGGCGCCGAGGCTTCCGGCGCCACAGTCGCCGGCGCCGCATCAGCCGGCGCAGGAGCGGCAGGCGCCGGAGCTGGAGCCGGGGCTGCCGCTGGCGTCGGTTCGGACAGCTTGACGGCCGGGCTGGCCGCCGGTGCCGCGGCAGCCGGTGCCGGGGCTGGTGCAGGTGCTGCAGCCGGTGCGCCAGCTTTCGCCTGGGCGCTGGCGGCAGCCTTGTTCTTCACCTCCATCAACTTCTCGAGGTTGTTGACGTTCTTTTCCAGCTCCTTCACGCGGGCGCTGGCGTCGGCCATCTGGCGATCCTTGGCGATCTTGTCTTCCACCGTGCCGGTCTTGCCCGGCTTGCTGGAAGCTTCGCCTGCCTTGGACAGTTTCAGCTGGTCTTTCGACTCGGTGACCGCAGTTGGGCGCTCCTTGACCTGGGCAGTGATCTTGCCGGTCTGGCTTTGCTGGGACTCCGCTTCCTTGGACGGGGTGGCGGCAGCCACCTGGCCTGCCAGCTTGGAGCGGTAGGCGTTGAAGTCGGCGGCATGGGCCACCACCACGCCATGGGCTTCACCCTGGCTGGTACCCTTGACGGTGCCGGCATCCGGCACGGACAGGATGGTGCCGGACTTCAGGCGGTTCATGTTGGCGCCGTTGAATGCATCCGGATTGGCGCGGAACAGGGCCACCAGCATCATGTCCAGCGACACGTCGGCTGGCTTCAGGCGGCCGGCGATCTTGCCCAGCGTATCGCCCTTCTTGACTTGATAGCTGTCGGCGCCTTCTTGCGCAGCAGCGGCACGCGGTGCTGCCTGGGCAGGCGCCGGTGCTGCTGCGCGCGACGGCGCGGCTGCGGCCGGAGCCGCGCCAGAGGCGGCGGCCGGCGCGGCGGCCGCAGCGGCAGGAGCTGGTGCAGGAGTCGACGTGGCAGTCGGGCGCGTATTGCGCGACGGTGCTACTTGCGCGGAATTGGTGGTGCGCAGGTCGGCCGGGTCCAGCAGGAAGGTGTACTCGCGTACCAGGCGTCCATTGGTCCAGGTCAATTCCAGCAGCATGTCAACGAAAGGCTCGTTGATCGGCTGGGACGAAGTGATACGAATAAATTGGCGCGAGCCACGGGCTTCGACCTCGAAGCGCAGGCTGAGCAATGCCGAATTGAAGTCGATATTGGCGGCACGGAAGGCTTCCGGCGAGGCCAGCTTGGCCACCAGTTCGGATGCTTCTTCAGGGGTAACGGCAGTCAATTCGATTTCGGCGCGCAGCGGCTGCCCCAGCGAGGAGAGCACAGTGAGCTTGCCAAGGCCTGCTGCGTTGACGGAAATAGGTGCGAGCACTGCACCGCTGAGCATGGCAGCGGTCAGTGTTTTCAACGCGAACGAAGCGACCTTGGAAGGTTTTTGAACAGGCATAGTGAGCGACGAAAAATGGTTAACGTGGAAACAAAGTTACTTTTCCAGAGGTCTCAACATAACATCATGCTTTAAAGCATGCAAGCATTCTCCCACTATTCTGACTGTTAAGGAACTATTCTGTTTCGTTCATGCCGAAAATATTCCATTTGCCAAAGAAAAAAGCCGGAATTTCCTTTGAAATCCGGCTTTTAGAAAATACTTCTTATCTTGTTTATTATTCAGTAGGTATTAGCTGATTAATAACAATTTATTTATCCAATACGATCCGCAGCATGCGGCGCAGCGGCTCGGCCGCGCCCCACAGCAGCTGGTCGCCGACAGTGAAGGCCGACAGGTAGTCGCCGCCCATCGACATCTTGCGCACGCGGCCGACCGGGATGGTCAGGCTGCCGGTGACGGCGGCCGGGGTCAATTCCTTGACCGACGCCTCGCGCGTGTTCGGCACGAACTTCACCCACTGGTTGTCCTTGGCGATGATGTCGTTGATCTCGTCCAGCGGCACGTCCTTGCGCAGCCTGATGGTCAGCGCCTGGCTGTGGCAGCGCATGGCGCCGATGCGCACGCACAGGCCATCGACCGGGATGGCGGATGCGGAGAAGCCTTCGCCGCGACCCAGGATCTTGTTGGTCTCGGCGCCGCCCTTCCACTCTTCCTTCGACTGGCCGTTGCCCAGGTCCTTGTCGATCCATGGAATCAGGTTGCCGCCCAGCGGTACGCCGAACTGCTTGGTTTCCTCCGGCGACAGGCCGTGCTGGGTGGCCAGCACCTGCTTGTCGATTTCCAGGATGGCCGACGCCGGGTTGTCCAGCAGGTGCTTGACGGACGCGTTGATGGTGCCGTACTGGGTCAGCAGCTCGCGCATGTGCTGGGCGCCGCCGCCCGATGCCGCCTGGTAGGTCATGGAGGTCATCCACTCCACCAGGTCCTGCTTGAACAGGCCGCCCAGGCCCATCAGCATGCAGGACACCGTGCAGTTACCGCCGATGAAGTTCTTCACGCCCTTGGACATGGCGTCCTTGATCACGTTCAGGTTGACCGGATCGAGCACGATCACGGCATCCTTGTCCATGCGCAGGGTCGACGCGGCGTCGATCCAGTAGCCGTTCCAGCCGGCGGCGCGCAGCTTGGGGAATACCTCGGTGGTGTAGTCGCCGCCCTGGCAGGAGATGATGATCTCGCAGCGTTTCAGTTCGTCGATGTTGGTGGCGTCTTTCAGGGTAGTCTCGTTCTTCGCCATCTTCGGCGCAGCGCCGCCGGTGTTCGAAGTGGAGAAGAATACCGGCTCGATATGGGCAAAGTCGCCCTCTTCCTGCATGCGCTGCATCAGGACCGAACCGACCATGCCGCGCCAACCAACAAGACCTACGAGTTTCATTTTGCTTTCCTTTGGGTGTGAATTTTTTAGAGTGCCTTGACGACTGCGTCGCCCATCTGCTCGGTGCCCACCTTGGTGGTGCCCTCTTCGTAGATGTCAGGCGTGCGCAGGCCCTGGGCCAGCACCTTCTTGACTGCGTTCTCGATGCGGTCGGCCTGCTCCGCGCGATTCAGGGAATAGCGCAGCATCATGGCAGCCGACAGGATCGTGGCCAGCGGGTTGGCGATGCCCTTGCCCGCGATATCGGGAGCCGAGCCGTGCGACGGTTCGTACAGGCCCTTGTTGTTGGCATCCAGCGAAGCCGATGGCAGCATGCCGATCGAGCCGGTCAGCATGGCCGCGGCGTCGGACAGGATGTCGCCGAACATATTGCCGGTGACGATAACATCGAATTTCTTCGGCGCGCGCACCAGTTGCATGGCGGCGTTGTCGACGTACATGTGGTCCAGCGCCACGTCCGGGTATTCCTTGTGCACATCGGTGACGATGTCTTTCCAGAACTGGAAAGTTTCCAGCACGTTGGCCTTGTCGACGGAAGTCAGGCGCTTGCCACGCTTTTGCGCGGCCTGGAACGCCACGTGGGCGATGCGGCGGATCTCGCCTTCCGCATAGCGCATGGTGTCGAAGCCTTCGCGCTGGCCCTTGAACGGGCCGTCCGGGCATTCGCGTACGCCGCGCGGC
>JBCNOX010000538.1:0-4001 GCA_039593645.1 Pseudoduganella sp. | reverse complement strand
CCGGCAAGGAGGCGCACAGGAGCAGCACCACACGACAATTCTTATTCGAACGGAGATCAACGATATGAAACGCATTACCACCGCTGTAGCAATCGCCCTGTCCACCCTGGCCCTGTCGGCATCGGCCATGACCCCGATCAAAGACGCAGACCTGAGCGCCGTTACCGGCCAGGACGGCGTGTCGATCGGCGCCAACCTGAACGTCAAAGTCGAATCCTTCGTCTACACCGACACCGACGCTCTGGACGCGAACGGCCTGGGCGGCGGTTCGGTGAGCTTCAACGGCATCAAGGTCAACGGCCTGGTTGCTGCCACCATCGACATCCTGTCGCGCAACTCCTTCCTGCAGGCTGCCGGCGCTGCCGGCGTGACCAACCCAGGCACCTTCTACAACCCGGCAACCGGCGGCGACGTGGTGCAGATCGCGATCCCGGCCGACGTGCAAGTGGCGGCAGGCAAACTGCTGAACATCTCCGTTGACGCAATCAAGATGGGCGGCAGCAATGCTTCCTACGGTTCGATGGCCATGAACCAGCTCGACTTGCGTGGCACCCAAGTGTGGATCTGGGCACACTAATCGCAGCGGCGGCCGTGGGAGCGGCCGCTCTGTGAATTCCCGGATGATGGAATCCCGTCTCTTTGCGGCCGCCCTGGCGGCCGCCTTTTTCTCTGCACCGGCTGCCGCGCAGCTGCGTCCCATGAGCGACGACGACCTGTCGCGCGCACGCGGGCAGGGCTTGCTGGCAGTGAGCAACAGCACGCTTGGCGGCTTCGATTTCACGCGTATCGCGCTCGATGCGGACGTGGAACTGAATGCGAGCCTGCGTAACATCCGCCTGGGCGATTACCGCTTTCCTGCGCGTGAAGGAACTGGCGCCGATATCGACATGCCGTCGCTGCAGTTCGGGCAGAATGGCAGCAAGGTCTCGATCACCAATCCGTATTTCGAAGTCGTGTACCGCAATACCGGCGACACCGCTGCGCCGCGCGAAGTGGTGGGCATGCGCATGGGCTTCGACAGCATCAAGGGCGACGTGGGCCTGAAGGTGAACAGTCTTTCCGGTTCCCTGCTGGTCAGCGGCGTGGACGCGAACGGCCAGCCGGCCACGATCGATTCGCACACCGATGCGGGCGGCGGCAAGCGCTGGGATGGCGCTAGTTCCCTGGTCGGCGTGCGCGCCGGCGACGCCACCGGGCCGAGCCGCGATTTCTGGATCTCCGTGCTGAAGTCGGGCGTGCAGTTCCAGGCGCCGCGCGGCACGACGCAGATGCCCGATGCCGCGCAATCCGGGGTCTGGCTCAATTGGCGCGACAAGCTGGTGTCGCTGACCGACCTGCCTGCGGCGCCGGTTCCGGCGCCAGTTGCGCCGGCGGTCACGCTGGCCGCGCCAACCGTGACGGCGGGGCGCTGATGGCTGCAGTGCGCCGCAGCCTGCTGGCCGCCTGCTTCACGCTGGCACCCGCGCTGGCGCTGGCCGACGGGCTGCGCCCGCTGAACGACAGCGCGCTGTCCGACGTACGCGGACGCGATGGGGTCAGCTTCGACCTGAACGGCTTCTCGATGAACGGCGACCTGCGGGTAACCTACACGCGCCCCGATGGCGCCAGCATCTGGGCCGGCAACCCCAGCGCATCGCGCAGCGACAGTGCGGCGCCGTTTTCCGATCCTTACCGCTTCGACATCGTGCGCAGCAATAACGGCCTGGCCGACGTCGCGCAATTCAACCTGCCGCAGAACGCCAGCGCCGAGCAGAAATGGCAGTTGGCTTACGACTTCGGCGTGAATGCCGATGGCATCGATCGCGATGGCGGTGCCATTGTCGTAAGCGACATGGTCTTGTATGGCGGCGGCTGGCAGTTTTCCACGCCGCGCACGCAGGACGGCCTGGCGCTGGGCGTGGCGATGCGCACTGATATCGGCCAGTGGGCGCTGCGCCCGAATGGCCGCGCCAACATGGTTGGCCAGATGGCGCTCGATAACATCCGCATCGGCGCCACCGACGAAAATGGCAACTTCACTGGCCAGCCGTGGGTGATCGCCGACGTTGCGCGCCAGCCTGCGCTGGTCAATGCACTGGCCGACGAAAACGGCCCGCGGTTGCACATCGGCATCGGCGCGCCGGATGCGCAGTACGGTACCGGGCAGGCGCCCAGCGGGGGCATCGAGATCGGCAAGATCAGCTTCACGGCGCCGAGCGGCACTGTGGACCTGGGGTCTTCCCGCATCGGCAATATCCAGATCAACTACCTCGATATCAAATTCCGCCAATGACGAGACTTGCCGCACTGTTGTTGCTGGTCCCGGCCCTGTTGCAGGCCGCGCCGCCCCAGCCGCTCGACGACAGCGAGCTTTCCGGCGTCAGCGCCCGCGACGGCATCAGCTTCGCCGCCCACGTCGTGGTGAACGACCCGACCCTGGTCGGCGCCGTGACCGACAGCCGCCTCTCGCTGGGCTTCCACGACGGCGGCCAGCCGCGCTACATCGTGCTGCGCAATGTGCGCGGCACTGTCGACATGTTTGCCATCGGCCTCAATGTGCAGGCACGTCCGGACGGCGGCGGCGATTACATCGCCATCACGCTGCCGTCGCAAATGCGCTATACAAACTTCGGTTTCGAATCAATGAGCGTGCAGAACGACCCCAATGCCGCCATCACCGGCAACCTTGGCAGCGTCAATATCAACGGCAACCTGCAGATGCAGGGCGAGTTCCGCATGTGGGCACATTAAGCGCGGCGTTCGGTTGCGAACAGCAGCAGCGCCGCCAGCGGGAACAGCAGGCCCGCCACCAGCACGCCATTCCAGCCATAGCGCGCCCAGGTCCAGCCGCCCAGCCATGAACCGAAGGCGCCGCCGGCGAAGAAGATGGAAATATACAGGCCATTCAGGCGGCTGCGCATTTCCGCCCCAAGCGCGAAGATGGCGCGCTGGCCAACCACCAGGTTGCCCGAGGCACCCATGTCCAGCACGATCCCGCACAGCACCAGCAGCACCAGCGTGAATGCGCGGCCGCCATGCAGCAGCAGGGGCGCACCGAACGCCGCCGCTGCAGCCAGCAGCGCCATCAGGGTTGTCGAGCGGCTCTTGCCCTGGTCGGCGCGGCGGCCGGCGATCGGCGAGGCGATCGCACCGGCAACGCCCAGCAGCGCGAAGATCGCGATGCCGGTCTGCGACAGGTTGAAGGCCGGGCTGGCCAGCACCAGCGGCACCGTGGTCCAGAACAGGCTGAAGGCGCCGAACATGCAGGCCTGGTAGGCGGCGCGGCGGCGCAGTACCGGCGTGGTGCGCAGCAGCGTCCACATGGATGCCAGCAGGGCGCCATAGCGGTAGCCGCCTTCCGGCACCCGCTGCGGCAGGCGCACATGCAGTACCACGGCCAGCGCCGCAATGGCGGCAGTGGAGATGAAGAAGATCGCGTGCCAGCCCAGCGCATCGGTGACCAGGCTGGAAACCGGACGTGCCAGCATGATCCCCAGCAGCAGCCCGCTCATGACGGTGCCGACCGTCTGTCCGCGCACCTCCGGCGCCGACAGGTGGGCGGCGAAAGGCACCAGCACCTGCGCGGCGGCCGAACAAAGCCCGATGAAGAAGGCTGCGGCGAGGAAGGTGGC
Organism: Pseudoduganella sp.; assembly: GCA_039593645.1. Classification (GTDB taxonomy): domain Bacteria; phylum Pseudomonadota; class Gammaproteobacteria; order Burkholderiales; family Burkholderiaceae_D; genus Rugamonas. The sequence goes on along the minus strand of JBCNOX010000538.1, from coordinate 390 downwards.
GGCGTTGCCGGCCATTGCCGCAGCCAGCAGCGCAACTGCCGTTGCGGCCAGCAGGATGATGGTCAGGCGCCGGTTTTCCAGCAGGTCGCCCAGGGGCACGATGAAAGCCAGTCCCAGGCAGTAGCCGATTTGCGTCAGCGTGACGATCAGCCCCGCGGCGCCCGGCTCGATGCCGGTGGCCCTGCTGATCGGGCCGACCAGCGGCTGGGCGTAATACAGGTTGGCGACAATCAGGCCGCTGGCAATGGCCAGCAGCAGGATCATTGCGGGGGTGATGTGATGCTCTTGTTTCATGGCGGAGCAGGATAGCACCGAAACAAAAAGCGTGCTGGTGGGTTAATATTTCCAAATGAAAGCCATTTCCGCCATCACGCTCGCATTGTTGTCCCT
>JBCNOX010000537.1:0-4001 GCA_039593645.1 Pseudoduganella sp. | reverse complement strand
ATTCAGCGACGACGGCCGCGGCATCGCGCCGGAGAACCTGACCCGCATCTTCGACCCGTTTTTCACCACCAAACTGGGGCAAGGCGGCTCGGGGCTGGGGTTGTCAATCAGTTACAACATCGTCACATCCCTGCTGGGCGGCCAGATCGCCGTCGACAGCAGCGACGCCGGCACCACCTTCACGCTGGACCTGCCGTTATCGGCGCCGCACCATGATCCCGAACGCCCGGCCACGATTTATTGAAATGCCCGTATAATCTTTAGTCCACCGCAGCAAACCTTTGCAAAGATGTCTATACCACCTAAAAGCATCAAGCACTATCTCCAGTTCAAAGACCTGACCCTGGAGGAGTACGAATATGTGATCGCCCGCGCAGCGGAAATCAAGCGCAAATTCAAAGCCTACGAGATTTACCACCCGCTGATCGACCGCACCCTGGTCATGGTGTTCGACAAGAATTCGACCCGTACCCGCCTGTCCTTCGAGGCCGGCATGCATCAACTGGGCGGCGCTGCGATCTACCTGAACACCCGCGATTCCCAGCTGGGCCGCGGCGAGCCGGTGGAAGACGCGGGTCAGGTCATGTCCCGCATGTGCGACATCATCATGGTGCGCACCTTCGGCCAGGACATCATCGAGCGTTTCGCTGCGCATTCGCGCGTGCCGGTGATTAACGGCCTGACCAACGAACACCACCCGTGCCAGGTATTTGCCGACATCTTCACCTATATCGAGCATCGCGGCTCGATCAAGGGCAAGGTCGTGGCCTGGGTGGGCGACGCCAATAACATGCTGTACTCCTGGCTGCAGGCGGCCGAAGTGTTCGGCTTCCACGTCAATGTCTCCACGCCGCACGGCTACGACATGGACATGTCGCTGGTATCGACCGACCGCTACACTTTCTTCGCCAACCCGTCCGACGCCTGCGAAGGCGCGGACCTGGTCAACACCGACGTGTGGACCTCGATGGGCTACGAAGAAGAAAACGCCGCCCGCCTGAAGGCCTTCGACGGCTGGATCGTCGATTCGGCCAAGATGGCACGCGCCAAGCCTGATGCCCTGTTCATGCACTGCCTGCCGGCCCACCGCGGCGAGGAAGTCTCCGCCGAGGTCATCGACGGTCCGCAATCCGTGGTGTGGGACGAGGCCGAAAACCGCCTGCACGTACAGAAGGCCCTGATCGAGTACCTGTTGCTCGGAAAAATCAACACCGAACACCCAACTGACTGAGAAAACCATGAGCGACGTAAAAAAAGTAGTCCTCGCCTACTCCGGCGGCCTGGACACCTCCGTGATCCTGAAATGGCTGCAGGATAACTACAAGTGCGAGATCGTGACCTTCACCGCCGACCTGGGCCAGGGTGAAGAGCTGGAGCCGGCGCGCGCCAAGGCGCTGAAGTTCGGCATCAAGCCTGAGAACATCTTCATCGACGACGTGCGCGAAGAGTTCGTGCGCGACTTCGTGTTCCCGATGTTCCGCGCCAACACCGTGTACGAAGGCGAATACCTGCTGGGCACTTCGATCGCACGTCCGCTGATCGCCAAGCGCCTGATCGAAATCGCCAACCAGACCGGCGCCGACGCCATCTCGCACGGCGCCACCGGCAAGGGCAACGACCAGGTTCGCTTCGAACTGGGCGCCTATGCACTGAAGCCCGGCGTGCGCGTGATCGCTCCATGGCGCGAATGGGACCTGCTGTCGCGCGAGAAGCTGCTGAAGTATGCGGAAGACGCCGGCATCGAAATCGACATGAAGCACAAGAACGGCGGCGCGCCATACTCGATGGACGCCAACCTGCTGCATATCTCCTTCGAAGGCCGCCACCTGGAAAACCCAAGCGCCGAAGCCGAAGAATCGATGTGGCGCTGGACCGTCAGCCCGGAAGCCGCACCGGACCAGCCGGAGTACCTCGACATCGAATTCGAAAAGGGCGACATCGTGGCCCTGAACGGCACCCGCATGTCCCCTGCCACCGTCCTGGCTGAACTGAACCGCCTGGGCGGCAAGCACGGCATCGGCCGCCTGGACCTGGTGGAAAACCGCTACGTCGGCATGAAGTCGCGCGGCTGCTACGAAACCCCTGGCGGCACCATCATGCTGAAGGCGCACCGCGCCATCGAGTCGATCACCCTGGACCGCGAAGTGGCCCACCTGAAAGACGACCTGATGCCACGCTACGCTTCGCTGATTTACAACGGCTACTGGTGGGCGCCGGAACGCGTTGCGCTGCAAACCCTGATCGACCACACCCAGGCCACCGTGAACGGCTGGGTACGCGTCAAGCTGTACAAGGGCAATGTGATCGTGGTGGCCCGCGATTCGAAGACCGATTCGCTGTTCGACCAGACCATCGCCACCTTCGACGAAGACGGCGGCGCCTACAACCAGGCCGACGCCGGTGGCTTCATCAAGCTGAACGCGCTGCGCATGCGCATCGCCGCCAACGCAAGGAACAAGCGCGGCCAGTAATCACTGCTTCGCTCTCCAGGACGGGCCGCTTTGCGCGGCCCGTTTTTTTTGCTACATTGCCTTGGAAGAAAGCCCCCCGTCCCCGGAGACCCGCGCATGAATAATCTGAGCATCAAGAATAAACTGTATATCGGCTTCGGCAGCATAGTGGCAATCATCTTGCTACTCCTGATCTTCGCCTACAATAACTTCGCCAGCCTGACGGATGCCAATCGATGGGACAAGCACACGATGGAGGTGCTGATCGAGCTCGATCGCATCAACAATGCGTCGCTGCAGATCCAGGTCGACACCCGCGGCTATATCCTGACCGGCAACGAGAGCTTCATTGCCAGCGAAAAGGAAAATGCGGAAAAGCTCAAGCAGCACATCGCCAGGGCAGTCCAGCTGACGGCCGACAATACGCAGCAGAACGACCGCCTGAAACGTGCGCAGGCCCTGCTGGCCACCTGGGCCGAGGTGAATATCCGCCGTCAGATCGAAAAGCGCCGCTCCCTGGGCGACAGCAAGGGGGCGGCCGATGTTCTGGGCCAGTCGTCGGAACTGAAGGAGGCTGGCGCCATCGTGGCCAGCGCGCGCGAGCTGCTGGAACAGGCCGCCGAAGAGGAGCGCCGCCTGCTGCAGGAACGCAGCGCCAAGTCGGTTGAGCTGCACTCCAGCCAGAACAACCTGATGATTGGCGGCGGCATCGCGGTCTTCGCGCTGTCGCTGATGATCGCCTATACACTGGGCCGAGCGCTCCTGGGCCCGCTGGCCAAGCTGACTGCGGCGTTGACGCGCCTGGGCGGCGGTGACCTGGCTGCGCGAATCGAGGTAACCACCGGCGACGAACTGGGCAAAGTCAGCACGGACTTCAACAAGATGGCGCAGCAATTGCAGGACGCGACCCAGCGCGAGATGGACCAGACCAACCAGCTGCGCTCAAAAGTCGATTCGCTGCTGGAAGTGGTTTCCCGTGCTGCGGGGGGCGACATGACCGGCAAGATCACCGTGACGGGCGAAGACGCGATCGGCCAACTGGGCGACGGCCTGCAGCGCATGTTCGAAAACCTGCGCCAGCTGCTGAACAATGTGCAGAAGGCTGGCATCCAGGTGACGACCTCCGCGACCGAGATTGCGGCTTCGGCCAAGCAGCAGGAAGCCACCGGCGTCGAGCAGGCCCAGACTTCGGTGGAAGTGCTGAGCACCACCAAGGAGATTTCGTCGAATACCTCGCAGTTGCTGAAAACCATGGAAGATGCGACCGCGGTAGCCGACTACACGACCACCGCAACTTCCGAAGCGCAGGGCAACCTGCGCCGCATGGACCAGACCATGCAGAACATGGTCAACGCCACCGATTCGATCAACGCCAAACTGGCCGCGCTGTCGGAAAAAGCCTCCAACATCAATTCCGTGCTGACTACGATTACCAAGGTGGCCGACCAGACCAATATCCTGTCGCTGAACGCCGCCATCGAAGCCGAGAAGGCAGGCGAAGCGGGCCGCGGTTTCTCGGTGGTGGCCACCGAAATCCGCCGCCTGGCCGAC
>JBCNOX010000536.1:0-4004 GCA_039593645.1 Pseudoduganella sp. | reverse complement strand
GAATCTGCGTCGCGTCGCCAGCGACAGCGGCACTGATGCGGAAGGCTTTGGTGGCCCAAGCGAGATAGGCATCCCAGCGACCGCGGCGCAGGGGCAGGCCTTCACGCAAGGCCGGTTCGTCGATCTGGATGATGGATATGCCGGCCTTCTCCAGGTCATGCACCTCATCGCGAATGGCAGCGGCGATCTGCTGCGCCGTGTCCGAACGCGGCTGATCGTCGCGCACAAAGGACCATTGCAGGATCGTGACCGGGCCGGTCAGCATGCCTTTCACCGGCTTGGCGGTCAGGCTTTGCGCATACTCGGCCCATGCCACTGTCATCGCTTGCGGGCGCTGCACGTCGCCGTAAATGATCGGCGGCTTCACACAGCGCGAGCCGTAGGATTGCACCCAGCCGTTAGCAGTGAAGACGAAACCTTCCAGCTGTTCGCCGAAGTATTCGACCATGTCGTTGCGCTCGGCCTCGCCGTGGACCAGCACGTCCAGCCCGAGCTCCTCTTGCCGGCGGATGGCGTGTTCGATTTCCTCGCGCATTGCTTGCTGGTAGTCCTGTGCCGCGAGATCGCCGCGCTTGAAGGCCGCGCGGGCGGCGCGGATTTGCGGCGTTTGCGGGAAAGAGCCGATGGTCGTGGTCGGGAATGCAGGCAGTGCCAGACGATCGCGTTGCAGCTGCTGGCGTTTTGCGAACGGCGAGTTGCGGCGTGAGCTGTTCGCATCGGCGTTGAAAGCCGCGATCCGCGCAGCGACGTCAGCATTGTGCACACGACTGCTGGCGCGGCGGCTCGCCAGCGCTGCCCGCGCTTCGGCAAAGCCCCGTGCGACTTGGCCGGAAACGCGTTCATCCGCAGACAGTGCAGCTTTGAGCAACGCCAGCTCGGCCAGCTTCTCTTCTGCAAAGGCCAGCCATGGCCGTACGTCGCCGTCCAGCGAAGGCTCCGCCGCGAGGCTGTACGGCACATGCAGCAAAGAGCACGACGTGGACAGCCATACCGGGCCGCTGCGTTTGCCAATCACTGGCAGCAGCGTTGCGAGGGCAGCATCCATATCGGTGCGCCAGATGTTGCGGCCATCGATGATGCCGATCGACAGCACCTTATGCGCAGGCAGCCAGTCAGCCACGCTGGTCAGTTCGCTGGCAGCGCGCACGGCATCCACGTGCAGGCCGGCAACCGGCAGCCGGCAGGCCAGGCTGACGTTTTCTTCCAGCGGCGAGAAGTAGGTGGCAACCATCAGTTGCGCACCAGCCTGGTTGAGCAGCCAGTAAGCCGGCTCAAACGCGTTGCGCCAGGCGTTCGGCAGGTCCAGGCCGAGGATAGGCTCGTCCAATTGGACCCATTCGGCGCCAGCGGCGCGCAACTGCATCAGCAGACGGCTGTATTGCGGCAGCAGTCGGTCAAGCAGGTCGAGACGGCTGAAGCCTGGCGCGGACTCGCGCTCTTTGCCGAGCCAGAGGAAGGTCAGCGGGCCGAGCAGCACCGCTTTGACCGGGTGGCCTGCCGCGCGCGCTTCGGCGACTTCATCCAGCAAGCGCTGGCTGTGCAGTTCGAACCCGGTGGACTCGCTGAATTCCGGCACCAGGTAATGGTAGTTGGTGTCGAACCACTTGGTCATTTCCAGCGCCGCACCATTGTGGCCACAACCGCACGCTTCGTGTGCACTGTCACCCCGGGCCATCGCGAAGTAACGCGCCAGCGGCGACTCGCTGCCGGTGAAACCAAAGCGCCCCGGCTCGCAGCCGAACAGCTGGATATGGTTCGCCACGTGGTCATACAGCGCAAAGTCGCCGACCGTCACGAAATCCAGGCCATGCTGGCGCTGGGTCGCCCAGTGTCGGGCACGGAGATTGCTGGCTGTTTCTTGCAACGCAGCTTCGGAGAGTTCGCGGCGCCAGAAGCGCTCCAAAGCGAACTTCAGTTCGCGCGCCGCACCGATGCGTGGAAAGCCAGGGATATGAGTTTGGACGAGTTTCATTTTTGTCATGCTTAAGAAATATTGATGAAGTAGAGTTTGCGGCATGACGGCATATAATAAAAACGAAACTTTTTATGCATCCTCTTGAAAACTTTTCATACATGCTTGAGATTCGTCACCTGCGCACGCTGTCTGCGCTTCGTTCCTCCGGTAGCCTGGTCAAGGCGGCACAACTGCTGAACCTGACCCAGTCGGCGTTGTCGCACCAGATTAAATTGCTGGAAGATCGCTACGGTACGCCGCTGTTCGAGCGTAAATCGATCCCGATCGGCTTCACCGCAACCGGCGAACGCCTGCTGAAACTGGCCGATACCCTGCTGCCGGAAGTCGAGCGGGCAGAGCGCGACGTGCTGCGCCTGTCGCAAGGCGACACCGGCCAGCTGCGCGTGGCACTTGAATGCCATACATGCTTTGATTGGCTGATGCCGGTGATGGATGCGTTCCGCACCCGCTGGCCGGATGTGGAAATCGACTTGGTCTCCGGCTTCCACAGCGAGCCGGCCGACCTGCTGCGCAACGGCGCGGCCGACCTGGTGATCGGCTCCGACTACAGCGCCGACTACTCCACCTTCCCCTTGTTCCGCTTCGAAATCCTGACCGTGATGGCGCAGAAGCATCGCCTCGCCGCACAGCGCCGCTTGTCGGCCCAGGACTTTGAAGGCGAAACCCTGATCACCTATCCGGTGCCTGAAACACGCATCGACCTGATCCGCGAAGTGCTGCGCCCGGCCGGCATTGAGTTCCAGCGCCGCACGGCAGAACTCACGGTCGCGATACTGCAACTGGTTGCAAGCCGGCGCGGCGTGGCGGCGTTGCCGAACTGGGCCATCAAGAATTATGTCGACTACGACTACGTGATTGCCCGCCCGATCGGCGAGACCGGCTTGTGGAGCGACCTGTTCGTCTCGGTCCCGCCAGCCTTGCAGCACAAGGCTTACGTGGCCGACTTCGTCAACGTGATACGCGAGCAATGCGCCGCTACGCTGGACGGTATCAAGTTATTGTCGTGACATCGCCTATGGTTTTATGCAAAATGAAAGCAGCCTTGATGTTTATCAAACGTTTGTCAGGAATCGCGCACTAACATGAGAAGTCTTGCGGTATCTCAGCCACCGATTAATTGAAGGAGCATGGGCATGTACGCGTTCAACGACGAGTTTTCCCGCGCCGCGCAGGCGGCTTTCGACGCGCAACTCGCCAGCTTCGCCAGCATTTGTGACTGGCATCGTGATACCGCCCTGGCTTCTCTTGCTGCCATGACCGCAGCCTCCAACGAATTCCTGGCCATCCAGCATCCACAAGACCTGCTGCAAATGGCAACCGACCAGGGCAAGCAAGCTATTGACCGTGCGCAAGCATATGGACGTGAGGCAACAGAAGTGGCTTTGAATAAGCCACTATTCCGGTAGGTCATAGCTGGCCGCACGCATGGCACTTAGCTAGAATGCATTGAATGATTTTCATACCACTCCCGGAGAAGCAGAATGGATGATGTAGTAATTGTTGCAGCAGGCCGTACCGCAGTAGGCAAGTTTGGCGGATCCCTGGCCAAGACCCCGGCAGCAGAGCTGGGCGCCCATGTCATCAAGGGCCTGTTGGCCAAGACTGGCATCGACCCTAACCTGGTCAGCGAAGTGATCATGGGCCAGGTGTTGACCGCTGGCGTCGGCCAGAACCCGGCACGCCAGGCCGTCATCAAGTCCGGCCTGCCAAGCGCCATTCCGGGCTACACCATCAACAAGGTCTGCGGCAGCGGCCTGAAGGCCACCCACCTGGCGGCGCAAGCAATCAAGTGCGGCGACGCCAACATCATCATCGCTGGCGGCCAGGAAAACATGAGCGCATCGCCGCACGTGCTGAACGGCTCGCGCGACGGCTTCCGCATGGGCGACGCCAAGATGGTCGACACCATGATCGTGGACGGCCTGTGGGACGTGTACAACCAGTACCACATGGGCATCACCGCCGAGAACGTCGCGAAGAAATACGATATCTCGCGCAGCCAGCAGGATGAATTCGCGCTGCAGTCGCA
>JBCNOX010000535.1:0-4014 GCA_039593645.1 Pseudoduganella sp. | reverse complement strand
AAGACGTAACCCAGGCCCCCCACCGTCTGGATGTACAGCGGGCTGGACGGGTCCGGCTCGATCAGCTTGCGCAGGCGGGAAATCTGCACGTCCAGGCTGCGGTCGAACACTTCGTACTCGCGGCCGCGCGCCAGTTCCATCAGCTTTTCGCGCGATAGCGGCTGGCGCGCATGGCGCGCAAACACTTTCAGCACCGAGAATTCGCCAGTGGTCAGCGGCACGGTTTCGCCATTTTTCTTGAGCGTGCGCGTGCCCAGGTCCAGCACAAACTGGCCGAACTCGAAAGTTTGCGGGTGCTCGGAAGGGGCGCCCGGGATCTCGTCCGGCTGCTTGCGGCGCAGCACGGCGCCGATGCGGGCCACCAGCTCGCGCGGGTTGAATGGCTTGGGCAGGTAATCGTCGGCGCCCATTTCCAGGCCCACGATGCGGTCCACGTCTTCGCCCTTGGCGGTCAGCATGATGATCGGGGTCTGGTCGCCGGCGCCGCGCAGGCGGCGGCAGATCGACAGGCCGTCCTCGCCGGGCAGCATCAGGTCCAGCACCAGCAGGTCATAGCGCTCGCGCAGCCACAGCTTGTTCATGGCGGTGGCGTTTTCCGCCGTGACGACGTTGAAGCCTTGCTCGGTCAGGTAGCGGCGCAGCAGGTCGCGCAGGCGGACGTCATCGTCCACCACCATGATCTTGGCCTGGTGGCCTTGCTGGCCGCCGGTCGCGGCTGGAGGAGTAGTGGTGGTATTCATAGGGAGGATTGATCTTGTTGAATTGTCAGATGCATGTCGCTATGGTAACGTCATATTGATTCCCGGTGCCATACCGGTGAAAACTCATTACAAATTCTTACAAACTTTACCCGGTCGCTCTTACTATAGGAAGTTGGAGCGCATACACTGCGGGCATGGATACGGCAAGTACGACGAGGACTGCGATGAAACTAGGTGCGAAAACAGGATTGGGCAAAGCGGCTTTGGCGCTGTGCGCCGGCCTGTTCTGCACCGTGATGACCAGCGCGCAAGCGCAGTCCGACCAGCGTGGCCGCCAGCAGGAACGCCGCGAAGCGCCGCGCGACTTCCGCGATAATCGCATGTACGATGCCCGCGAAGCGCGCTTTCCACGCCAGTATGAAGGGCGCATGGACGATGCGCCGCGCATGATGGACGACCGGGACAACGCAGATTCGCGCCGTATGGGTGGCCGCATGACCCCCGACGAACGCCGCGACCTGCGCCGCCAGATCAACGAAGCGGGCCAGCAAGTGTATTCCCTGCCGCGCAGGCGGTAACTTTTGTGACGTTTTCGTAACGTTAGGAAAACTTTCGGCCCCAAAACCTCCGGAATTTGATGTTTTGCGTGTAATATTGATTGCCCGCAAGACAACGCGCCCCGGCGCGCCCAAGATCAGGGCACTGGAGGAGGAGCTTTGTCCCAAATTGCACAACAGGAGAGCGCCGGCAGCTTGCCGGCCGGCGTAGTCCAGCGTCCCGACGGGGTCTGGCTGGACTTGCGCCTGCTCGCGCCTGAACTGACTGCGGCAGTCGACATGCTGTTCCGCAGCGGCCATGTGCTGCGCGGGCTGGATTACCCGGTGCTGGCGCGCGTCCTGTACGGCGTCGGCCCCGAACTGGCCCCCCACCCGGAACTGCTGGCGCGCGTAGCCGACCGTATCGAGCCATTCCCTGCCGAGCGCAGGCCGCTGTACCGCAACGTCAAGATCCGCGATGGCGAGGCGGAGTACTTCTTTGAACCGATCTACCTCCCGGCCGAAGAGCTGTCGGATGGCACCTTGCTGCCGGAGCGCCCGGCGCAACTTGATTTCGACGAATTCGTCGCCGACATGTGGGCGAAGAATGTGCGCTTCGGCATCCAGGTGGCGGCCGTGCGCGCCGCGCTGGCAGCGCCCAAGGGCGAACGCGTGGCAGCGGCGCGCGACCTGGAGCCGACGCCGGCGCAGGATGCACGCGTGGTCGAGGTGGCGTCTGAGCTGCACCGCAGCGATGCGCCACGCCAGCGCGCTGACGGCACGGTCGACCTGACCAGTTTCCAGAACCGCTTTCCCCAGATCAAGCAGGGCATGCGCCTGCTGCAAAAGCTGCCCGGTGTGCCAGGGGAGCCGGGCCGCAACATCGCCGGCCAGCCGATTGTGGCGCTGGCGCCCAACGATGTGGACTTCAGCCGCTTTGCAGGCGAGGGCACGGTCATTACGCGTGAAGCCGATGGCGAATTCCTGGTGGCTGCGCGCGAAGGCTTCCTGAATGTCGACCCGAAAAGCGGGCAGGTGGCGCTGAGCGACAAGATCATCAGCCGCGAAGGCGTATCCGGCCGCACTACAGGCAACCTGGAGCTGATGGGCGCCTTCGAGGAATTCGGCGACGTGCAGGAGCTGCGCGACGTGAACGGCAGCGACATCACCGTGCATGGCGACGTATTCGGCAACATCAATTCCAGCGGCGGCACCATCGTTTTGGGCCGCAACCTCGTTGGCGGGCGCGCCATCAATGCCAAGGGCGATATCCGGATCGAAGGCGTGGCCTCCGGCGCCACCATCCAGACCGCGAGCGGCACGGTCACCATCACCGGCCGCGCGGAGAGCTGCGTGATCAGCGCTCCCAAGGTGGTGATCGCGCAAGCGTCCAACTGCGAAATCTTTGCCGATGAAGTGAATATGGAGCTGGCCATCGGCTGCGCCGTGGCCGGCCGCAGCGTGCTGGTAGAAAGCGCCGGCCCGCGCAAGAACAGCGAAATGTTGGTCTATGTGGTGGTGAAAGACGTTGCCGGCCACGACGCCGAGCTGGAAACCCTGCAGCAGCAGGTCGCCGTGCACGAAGCGGAAATCGCCGCCTGGCGCGCCGAGCATGACCGCCTGAACGGCTTGGCCGAGGTGCGCAGCTACCTGACGCTGGCCGAAAAGCTGCGCAAGGGCGAGATCCACCTGACGCCGGCCCAGGTGCCGAACCTGAAGAAGGTTGCCAGCGCCGTGGCGCCGCACATCAAGGCGATCGGCCAGCTGGTGCAGTCGATCAGGGTGGCGGAGGAAGCCATCGCCGGTGCGCGCAGCCGCCGGGACGAGCTGGAAGCGCTCAAGCGCGATGCGGCCGCCCGTTCCTCGGTGCGGGTCAGCTTGGTCGACGGCGAGGTCCTGGTGCGCACCTTGCCGCTGGGTGAGGCGGTGGCGGCCAACTTCATGGCGTCCCCCAAGGATTACAAGACCATGCTGCGCGGACCACGGCTCGACAGCCTGGCCATCTTCGCCGGTTCCAACGGCAGCGTTAGCTGGCATGGCGCCGCCCCGGCCGAGGCGAGCGTAGCGTAGTGGGCCGATAGCCGTACAATGGCGCAACAAGACAAACCGGGAGACATGGTGCCTGCAGACGCTGCCTCGGCCGCCGCGGCGGCCGGCGATCTGCCATCGTCGCTGGTCCAGCGCGCCGATGGCGTCTATTTCAAGGCGGAAGCCCCCGCAGCCACGCTGCAGGCGGCGGCCAACCAGGTCTTTCTGTCCGGCGCCTGCTTCCGCGGACTTGACTACGGCGTTTTCATTCGCGCCCTGTATGGCGTCGGACCGGACCTGCCGGAAGGCATGGACGGCCAGCCGCTGTGGCGTTTTGCCGACGAGATTGTGCCTTTTCCCAGCGCGCGGCGCGACCTGTACAAATCGGTGCGCATTGTCGGTGGCGAGGCGGAATACTATTTTGAGCCCGTGTTCATCGAAGTTGAAGGCGAGGCGCCGGTGCCGGCCCATCTCGACTTCGGCGAATTCGTGGCCGATATGTGGACCAAGGGCATCCGCTTCGGCATCGATGCCCCGGTGGTGCGCGAGGCAATTGCCAAAGGCAAGGCGGCGCGGCTGATCGTGGCGCGCAAGCTGCCGCCGGTGCCGGGGCGCGATGCCGCCATCGTGGAAGTATCGGAAAGCATCCACCGCTCCAACGCACCGCGCCTGCTGGCCAACGGCCGCTTCGACCTGCACAGTTTCCAGAACCGCTTCCCGCAGGTGAAAGCCCGGGTGCGCCTGCTGCG